>NZ_JBJMAW010000012.1:0-73726 GCF_046600735.1 Novilysobacter longmucuonensis | reverse complement strand
CGGCAGTCCGCGGGTGCACGCAGTGCTGCGTGACGAAGGAATCGCCGTTAGCAACAAGCGCATCGCCCGGCTGATGCGCGAGCACGGCCTGAAAGCTCGTAGTGCCAAGCTTTACCGGCGACACGTCGGTCACAAGGTGTTCTACGGGAGCGTGCCGAACAGGCAACTGGACGCCCCGCCCTCGCGCCTCGACCAGGTCTGGGTGGGGGACGTGACGTACTTGAAGGTGCGCGACGGTTGGCGGTACCTGGCGGTGGTCATGGACCGCTACTCGCGTCGCGTGGTGGGCTGGGCGATGGGGATGCGGCGCGACGTGGCTTTGACGCTGGCTGCGCTCAATCGTGCGGTACAGGCGCGCCGACCATCACTCGGACTGGTCTTCCACAGCGACCGGGGCAGCGAGTTCGCCAGCTACGCGTTCCGGCGGCGGCTGCAGGCTTTGGGCGTGCTGCAAAGCATGAACCGACCGCGGTACGTCACTGACAACGCGGCGATGGAATCGTTCTTCAAGTCAATGAAAAGCGACGTCTACCACGGGGTTCGATTCGACCACGACCGGGAACTGCGGCGCGTCATTCACGACTACATCCCGTACTACAACCGACAGCGATTGCACTCCAGCCTTGGGTTCCAATCACCGGTGCAATTCGAGTTGTCGGCGTGATAAAACATCGGTGTCAATAAAAACGGATGAAGTCCCGACCCCGGAGGGGCGGCGTTGTTTGATTTGCGTTGCAGCAACAGCAACAGCAACCGCGGCAGCGGCAGGGTCAAATTGACTCCCAGCGGGTCGCTGGAATGACGGCAATGGCACCCGAGGTTGGATGACCGCAGCAGCGCGGCTGGCCACACCCCGAAGTGGGTATCAGATTGTGAACGGCCACAGCGGCCCGTCCAACCACAACCAACGCGCCATCCACGCGCTGACCAGCGCGATCAGCACCGTCAGCGGCAGCCCCATGCGCAGGAAGTCGGTGAAGCGGTACTGGCCCGGCCCCAAAATCAGCAAGTTGCCGTGGTGGCCGATAGGTGTAAGGAACGACGCCACCGCGCCCAAGGCGGTGCAGACCACGAACGGAGTCGGCGGCAGGCCCAGCGAGTGCGCAAGCGACACCGCGATCGGACCGAGCAGCACCGTGGTCGCCGCATCCGAGAGTATCTGGGTCAGCAGGCCGGCGATCGAGAACATCACCAGCAGCACCGCCAGCGCCGGCCATTGCGCGACCACTTGCAGCAATCCCTGCGCCAGCAACTGCGCGGTACCGGTCTGCTCCATCGCGATGCCCAGCGGGATCACGCCGGCGATCATCACGAACACGCGCACGTCGATTTCGCGGTAGGCCTGGCCGATGTCGACGCAGCGCGTGGCGACGATCGCCACCGCGCCGAACAGGAAGGCCAGTGCCGGCGGCAGCCATTCGGCCGCTGCGGCCAACACGGTCAACGCCAGGATCCCCAGCGCCAGCGGTGCACGCACGCGCCGCTTGGCCTCGCCGGCGAACGGCACCAGCATCAGAAAACCATGGTGCGCGGCCAACTCGGTGAAGCGCGAGGGCCGGCCCCATAACACCAGCAGGTCGCCCTCGCGCAGGCGCGCGTCGGCCAGCCGCAGCGTGATCGCTCCGCCTCGGCGCCACAGGCCGGCGATCACCGCGTGGAACTGGCGCGAGAAATCCAGCTCGCGGATGCTGCGGCCGATGAATTCCGAACCCGGCGCGACCACGGCCTGCACCAGCTGGGGTTCGCCCTCGCCGGTCGCGGTGTCGCCAAAACGCGCGATGGCGCGCAAGGCCAGGCCCTGGTCGTCGTGCAGCGAGGCCAGGGCATCGGCCGAGGCCTCCACCAGCAACACGTCGCCCTTGAGCAACCGGCTGCTGTCGCCGAGGTCGCGGCGCAGGACACCGTCGCGCAGCCAGCCGAGCATGCGGAAGCGGTCGCCCAGCGCCTTCTGCAGCTCGGCCAATGGCCGCGTGTTCCAACGCGAGCCGTCGACGATCAGCAGCTCGGTGCGGTAGCGGTCCAGTCGCAGGTATTCGTCGTCGCCGGTTTCGCCGCCACGCTTGGGCAGCAGCCAGCGCGCGAGCAGCATGTAGGCCATGCCGATCAGCACCAGCGCAAGGCCGATCGGCGTGATCGAGAAGATCCCCAGGCCCGGCGCCCCGCTACGCTGGATCAGGTCGTTGGCCAGCAGGAACGCCGGTGCGCTGACCAGGGTCAGGGTGGTGCCGAGCGAGGCCGCAAACGACATCGGCATCAGCAGGCGCGAGGCCGACAGGCGTTGCGCCTTGGCATGGCGGGTGAGGATCGGCAGCATCATCGCGGTCACCATCACGTGGTGGGTGAACGATGACAACGCCGCGACCGTCGGCATCACCACCGCGACCGCGCGGCTCTCGCTCCTGCCGCTGGCCTGGCCGACCCACTGGCCGATGCGCTCGGTGATGCCGGTGGCGGCCAGGCCGCCGGAAATCACGAACACCGCCGCGACGATGATCGCCGGCTCGCTGGCGAAACCCGACAACGCCTGCTCCGAATCGAGCACGCCGCTGACCACCAGCGCCAGCAGCGTCAGCATCGCGGTCACGTCCACCCGCAGGCGCTCACTGATGAACAGGTACAGCGCACCGGCGAGGATCAGCAGGAAGATGATCTGGGGCAGCTCCATGGCCGGCATTGTGGGGGATATCGCAAAAGGGTGATATTGCATCGGCAGCCCCGCCGGGACGCTCGCGAGATGTCTACCGCGCTATCACGGCGGAGGTCGCTACACTTTTCGTTCACTCGGGAACTGGTGATCTTCTTGTCCGAACCGCGCACCGGCGATGCCGGAAACGACCGCTTCCGCCTGGCAATGGCCGCATCCGGCATCGGCACGGCGATCGTCGACCTGCGGCGGCGCTGGGTCGAGGTCAATCCGGCGCTCGAACGGATGCTCGG
The DNA here is from genome assembly GCF_046600735.1 of Novilysobacter longmucuonensis. Classification (NCBI taxonomy): domain Bacteria; kingdom Pseudomonadati; phylum Pseudomonadota; class Gammaproteobacteria; order Lysobacterales; family Lysobacteraceae; genus Novilysobacter; species Novilysobacter longmucuonensis. Next base: position 70,789 of record NZ_JBJMAW010000012.1, on the reverse strand, counting down.
ATATTCCGCCGAAGAGATGGTCGGGTGGCCGGCCGCCGATTTCACCCATCCCGACGATGCCGCGCGCTCGGCGGCGGCATTGGACGCGCTGGTGGCCGGCGAGCAGGAAACGCTCGATGCACAGCAGCGCTACCTGCACCGCGACGGACACACGGTGTGGACACACGCCCACCTCGCGCTGATGCGCGATGCGAGCGGTGCGCCGCAGTACCTGCTGGTGCAACTGCGCGATGTCAGCGAGCAGAACCCCGCGGAGGCGGAGCTGCGGGCCAGCTCAGCCTCGCGCGAGCACCCGCTGGACGCCTCCAACCGGCAGTTGCAGATGTTCGTCGACGCGGTCTCGCACGACTTGCGGGCGCCGTTGCGCTCGATCGAGAGTTTTTCCGAGCGGCTGGCCGAGCGTTGCCACCAGCAGCTCGACGAGACCGGCCGGGATCACCTCGACCGCATCCGCGCCGCCGCCTCGCGCATGAGCAGCCTGCTGGCCGCACTGAGCGAGCTGTCCTACGCCACCCGCGCCGAGATGAAGCCCGCGGCGGTCGACCTGAGCCTGTTGGCCGACTGGGTCGCCGCCGAACTGCAGGAGGCCGAGCCTGAGCGGAGCGGCCAGGTCCAGGTGCAGCCGGGGTTGTGTGGATACGGTGACGAACGCCTGCTCAAGCTGATGCTCGCCCATTTGATCGGCAACGCCTGGAAATTCTCGCGCGGCAGCGAGCCGCCGCACGTCGAGGTCGGCGGGAAGTCCGACGTGCGCGGGCTACGGCTGCACGTGCGCGACACCGGCAGCGGCTTTGACATGCGCTATGCGCACAAGCTGTTCGAGCCGTTCCAGCGCCTGCACGGTCCCGACCAGGGCGGCGGCCATGGCCTCGGCCTGGCCATCGCCCAGCGCATCGCCGAACGCCACGGCGGCGGCATCCGGGCCGAATCGGTGCCGGGCTCCGGCAGCACGTTTCACCTGCAGTTACCTGCCGCCCCCGCGGCTGATGTCTAATGGGGCGTTGAGCGCAATCTGGAAAGCAATCGATGCACAAGGAAATCCTGCTGGTCGAAGACAACCCCGATGACGTCGAGCTGACCCGGCTCGCGTTCGAGGAGGCGAAGGTCGCCAACCGGCTGGTGGTGGTCGGTGACGGCGCCGAGGCGCTGGACTACCTGTTCGCACGCGGCAAGTACGCCGACCGCGACGCGTCCGAGCTGCCGTCGATCGTGCTGCTGGACCTCAACCTGCCCAAGGTCGACGGCCGCGAAGTGCTGCAGGCCATCCGCGGCAGCGAGGCCACCCGCACGCTGCCGGTGGTGGTGCTGACCACCAGCGCCGAGCCGTTCGATGTCGAGGCCAGCTACGCGCTGGGCGTGAACAGCTACATCCAGAAGCCGGTGGATTTCGAGCAGTTCGTATGGGCGGTCAAGCAGGTCGGCCTGTACTGGCTGGTGCTGAACCATCCGCGCACTGCGTAGCTGATTGCTGCCGCTCTGTCCGGCGCTCTGACCTGACTGACCTGACCCGACTGGACGGTCCTGACCGGCTCGGCGCCACGTCGCCATGCCAGCGAACGCTGATCGCCATCCTGATGATGTAGATCCGCCGTCGCGGTCGCCGTCGCGAGCCGCTGCAGCTGCCGTTGCCGTTGATCCCCAACGTCACCGATCCACCTCGCCACTGTGGCGTTACGAAATGGATTAGTTGGCGTTGACGTCAACGGCGAACGCAAAAGCAACAGCAACGGCGGCGTCATCGCGGCGATCTGGCGATCGAAAAATCAACTGCCCCCGTACAGCCGCTCGGCGCGCTGGAACAGCACCCAACTTGTTGCGATGACCTTGTCGCCACCCTGCGGCCGGTTGCCGCGATGGGTGTGGGTGAATGCGGCCGGCGCGATCAGCAGCGAACCGGTACGCGGCGCGATCTTGCGCTGCTGGTACAGGAACTCGGTCTCGCCTTCCTCGAACCCATCGTTGAGATACATCGTCCACAGCAGGTGCCGGTGCAGCGTCTCGGCCGAGCGGTCGCGCGGGTACAACTCGCAGTGCCAATAGGGATAGCCGCCACGACCGGCGCTGTAACGCTGCAGGTTGATCGCGCCGGGCCGCAGCACCGTCTTGATGACGTCGGCCAGGGCTGCGTCGGGCATCGCGTGCACGCGCTCGGCGGTCAGCCGGTGGCGCGAGCCGTCCGGGTCCGGGGTTTCCAGCATCAGCGGTGCGATCAGGGTGTGCGGATAACGCCGCAGGTAAGTCATCAGTCCGGTGAACACGGCGGTGTTGAGTGCCGCCTCCGCCTCGCGCCAGTCGGTACGGCCGCTGATGGTGAGATCGCGGCTGTCCTTCAGTTGCGGCATCACCCCGCTGCCGACCCGGCCGGGCGCGCTGTCGGGGCTTGCGGCAAAGCGCTCGACCAGCGCCTGGCAGGTGTCCGGCGCGAGTGCGTCCGGATAGAGCTCGATGAAGTCGTGCAGCGGGGCGGGGTCGGCAGACATGCGGGCTCCTGAAGGAATGACGGCGCAAGCGGCCATGCTCGCACGCGGCCCAGGCTTGCAGGAGCGCCGCAGGCGGCGATGCGCCGGCCACGTGCGCTCAAGCTCCGGCGTCTGCGCGGGCGCGGATCGCGACCCCGTCGGACTCAGGCGCGGGATTCCGCCTCGTCCTGGTCGGCCCGGCGGTGGTACTCCACTGCCGCCTCGACTTCCTGCCTGCTGCCGAGGAACACCGGCACGCGCTGGTGCAGGTGCTCCGGCTGCACCTCCAGCATCCGCTGACGCCCGGTGCTCGCCGCGCCGCCGGCCTGCTCTATCAACAGGCTCATCGGGTTGGCCTCGTACATCAGCCGCAGCTTGCCGCCTTGTGCTGCGCACTTGCGGTCGAGGGGATAGCTGAAGATGCCGCCGCGGGTCAGGATGCGGTGCACGTCGGCCACCATCGAAGCCACCCAGCGCATGTTGAAGTCCTTGCCGCGCGGGCCTTCGGTGCCGGCCAGCAGGTCGCCGACGTAGGCCTGCATCGGCGCTTCCCAGAAGCGCTGGTTGGACATGTTGACCGCGAACTCGCGGGTCTGCTCGGGAATGCGCATGTCGCGCGTGGTCAGCATGAAGCTGCCGACCTCGCGGTCCAGCGTGAACGCATGGGTGCCGTGGCCGATGGTCAGCACCAGCATCGTGCTTGGCCCGTAGGTGCAGTAGCCGGCGGCGACCTGCGCGCTGCCCGGCTGAAGGAAGTGCTCGTCGCCCGGCGTGGTCACGTCCTTCGGGCAGCGCAGCACCGAGAAGATCGTGCCGACCGAGATGTTGACGTCGATGTTGGACGAGCCGTCCAGCGGGTCGAACAGCAATAGGTAATTACCGCGCCCGTAGGCGTCGGAGACCGGCTGGCTGTGGTCCATCTCCTCGGAGGCCAGGGCGGCCAGGTGACCGCCCCAGGCGTTGGCTTCGAGCAGGATCTCGTTGGACAGCACGTCGAGCTTCTTCTGCGCCTCGCCCTGGATGTTGATGCTGGCGGCGCCGGGGCTGCCGGCGTCCCCGAGCACGCCGCCCAGCGCGCCCTTGCCGACCGCGATCGAGATCGTCTTGCAGGCCCGCGCGACGACTTCCACCAGCAGCCGCAGGTCCGGGGTGATGGCGCCGGCGCGTTGCGCCTCGAGCAGGAAACGGGTCAGTGACACCGGCGCCTGTGCCGGCGTGCCGGGTGGCTCCGGGGCCGGCGCGGCAGCCGACTCGGAGAGGGACATGGCAGGCGGCTGCGACAGACGGGTCATAGGCGAGCAGGGCAGTGGCGAGGGAGCGTCATTGTCGCCGATGGCCCGCCCATCGGAAATGCAGCATGCACGCGCCGCCGTTACGCCGCGAGGTCCGGCGCGGTCGCGCGCGTGATCTGCCGGCGCGCCACCGCGGCGAGGGTCTCGCGTGCCATTGCCAGCATCATCAGCGGCGCGGCCGGATCGGCGGAGTTGATCGCGCGCTTGGCCGCCTCGATAACGTCGGCGGCGGCGGTTGTCCCGTCGCCGACCAGCATCGCCCGCAAGCTACGCAGATGGGTGTCGAGTCGGCGCTCGAAGTCGGGCTCCAGCCCACCACCGGCCCGGCGGACAGTCTGCGTCATCGTCGCGTCGAGGCGGTCCAGTTCGTTGCGCAGTTCGTCAGCGGAGAAGTTCATACGTTGATTGTCCCGGCAGTGGTCTCATAACTTGAGAACGAAGTGATGATCGCTGCAGACCCGTGAGCGGCCGGTGTAAGTCGGGCGCAACCGCGGCAGTCCTGCATGTCCGGAGCAACGCGAGCCGGAGCCGGCAGCGGCCGTCGCCGCGAGGCGCGCCACGCTGCTCTCTCTGCGCCACTCGTAGGGTGGGCACGCTTTTGGTGCCCACCGCCCGTCATTCTCATCGCCACGCCGATGGTGGGCACAGCAAGCGTGCCTACCCTACGGCTGCAAGAGAAGATACCCGGCTCAGCGCTCCAGGATCGCGACCACGCCCATGCCGCCGGCGGTGCAGATCGACACCAGGCAGCGGCCGCCGCCACGGGCCTTGAGTTCCCTGGCCGCGCTCGCGACGATCCGTGCGCCGGTCGCGGCGAACGGATGGCCCGTGGCCAGCGACGAGCCGTTGGGATTGATTCGGGCGGGGTCGATCCGACCCAGCGGCGCCTCGCGGCCGAGCCGGTGGCGGCAGTACTCCTCGCTCTCCCACGCACGCAAGGTGCACAGCACCTGCGCGGCGAACGCCTCGTGGATCTCGTAGAAATCGAAATCCTGTAGCGCCAGCCCGTTGCGCCGGAGCATTTCCGGCACGGCGATGGTAGGTGCCATCAGCAGGCCTTCGCCATGGACGAAGTCGACCGCGGCGGTCTGCGCATCGCGCAGGTGGCACAGCACCTCGTGGCCATGCTTCTGCGCCCATTCCTCCGAGCCGAGCAGGCACGCCGAGGCGCCATCGGTCAGCGGCGTCGAATTGGCCGCGGTCAGGGTGCCGCGGCCGGAGCTGCGGTCGAACGCCGGCTTGAGCGAGGCCAGCTTCTCCAGCGTGCTGTCGGCGCGCAGGTTGTTGTCGCGCGACACGCCGCGAAAGCTCACCACCAGGTCGTCGAAGAAGCCGCGCTCGTACGCAGCCGCCAGCTTGCGATGCGAACTCAGCGCCCACTCGTCCTGCGAGTCGCGCGAGATGTTCCACTCCTTGGCCATGTCCTCGCAGTGCTCGCCCATGCTCTTGCCGGTACGCGGCTCGGCCACGCCGGGAAACTCCGGCCTGAGTTCGCGCAGCGCAAAGCCCTTGAACGCGGCGAGCTTGTCGCGCGGCGCCTTGGCCGCGGCGGCGGCCAGCAGGCGCCGCCGCAGCGACTTGCCATAGACGATCGGCACGTCGGAGGTGCTGTCGGACCCGCCGCCGATGCCCGACTCGATCTGGCCGGTGGCGATCTTGTTGGCCACGGTGATGATCGAATCCAGCGAGGTGCCGCACGCGCGCTGCAGGGTGATGCCCGGCGTCAGCGGCGACAAGCCCGAGGACAACGCCGCCTCGCGGCCGAGGTTCCAGTCGTTGCTGTGCTTGATCACCGCGCCCATCGCGACCTCGCCGAGCTGCTGGCCGTGCAGCCCGAACCGCTCCACCAGCGCTCCCAGCGTGCGCACCGACATGCCGAGATTGCCGACGTCCGCGTACGCGGTGTTCTGCCGGCAAAAAGGAATGCGGACGCCACCGAGCACGGCGACGGGACGGACTGGGCGCATCGGATCACCTCGCAGAGAACGCTTGGACAGCCTGCCGGCAATGGTGTCGGGGCATAATGAAAAACAAGTGTAGCGCCGCGTCCGCAGGTGACCAAACGCCTGCGTATCGAAACTGCCATCGCAATCACAAGGCCGCAATGACCCAGAGCTACACCGACCGCCCCGCCGCCCTGCACGTCCTAGGCGCACTGGCACTGGAACTGAAGGGCGACGCGGCGGTGGCACGCGCGGCGCTGGCGCAGGCGCAGGTCGGCGAGCTGGGCGCCCTGGTCGCACGCGACCTCGCCACGTTTTCGGCCGAAGCCGCGGCACTGGAGCTGGTCACCGTCGGCGCGCACTATGACCCGGTCGAGATGCTGCGCCCGGGCTGGCCGCTGCATCGCGAACTCGACCAGCTTGCCGCCCGCGCGCCCGGCGACGCGCGCAGCCGGGTGATCGCATTCGGCGCGCACCAGGACCAGTTGCCCGGCAGCCTGGCGCCGTCGCCCGACTACGCCGGCGGGCCGCTGCGGCTGATGCCGTTCGTGCTCGGTGGCGATGCCGACACCGTGGCGCGGGTCGGCGCCGAGCTGGAGTCGGACCTGCTCGAGCGCGGCATGGCCGGCGCCGGCACTGCCCTCGCCGCGCAGGCCGCGTTCGGCCTGCAGGTCGAGCACGCGCGCTACCTCACCGTGCACGACCTGGCCGCGATGATGGCGATGCAGTACGACCATGCCGGCCTCGCGCCGCTGTGGCCGCTGCTGGAAACCGCGCTGCTGCAGCCCGATGCCGAAGAGTGGCTCGACAACCCGCCCGAGCCGCTGCTGCGCTACGCCGGCGGCGAGGCCCGCATCGCATTGTTCTCGCCGCACGCGTGGCAGGCGCGCTACGCCGCCGAAGCGCCATGCGACACCGACCAGGCGCGCGAACGCCTGCACCGCCGGCACCAGCATTTCGAAGCGCGCCAGCGCCAGTTTGCCGCGGTACTGCACGCGCATGCGGTGCCGGTGACGTTCGTGCATTGCGACCACGCCGGGGATTGCCGCGACTTGCTGCGGTAGACCAGCGCTTTTCGTAGGAGCGGCTTCAGCCGCGAGCCTTTCAATTCGCCGCGACGATGAGCGAGAGCTCGCGGCTGAAGCCGCTCCTACAGGAGCCTCCGGCGACGCTTCAATCGGGCCTGGGGAATTCCTGCTCGAAGATCCGGTAGCCGGCATCCTCCATCCCAAGTGCATGGTAGGTGCGCTGCGCCCTGTCGTTGTCGCGCTCCACGTACAGGCGCAGACCGACCACGCCAGGCGTCTTTTTCGCCAGCTGCTCGACGTGCCGGTACAGCGCTGCGAACACGCCATGGCGGCGGTGTTCGGGCGGCACGTACACGCTCTGGATCCACCACCAGTCGCCGTTGCGCCAGTCGCTCCATTCGCGGGTCAGCATCAGCGTGCCGACCGGCAGCGCGATGGTTTCGCCGCCGGCGACCTCGGCCTGCTGCATCGCGACGTAGTAGCGCGCCTTCGCGGCGTCGCCGAGGCCGGCTGCGACCCCGGCGCGGGTGGTGTCGGGATCGAGGTTCTTGTGTTCGGTTTCCCACGCCATCGCGACCGCCCAGTCGGCGAGCAGGTCGCGGTCACCGGCGTGGGCGTCACGGATGCGCAGGCAGGTCATGCGGTCATCGTAGCGCCGTGGCTGCGGACATGCCGGCGCAGTCAGCCGGCAGCCTCAGCCGTCGACCCTGATCACGCCGCAGGCGACCCGCGCGCCGGCGTCGCCGGACGGCTGGCTGCTGTAGTCATCGGGCTGCGCGTGCACGATGACCGCGCGGCCGGCGAGGTCATTGGCCGCGCCGCCTCCCAGGGTCACGTTGCGTGCGTGCCCATCGACCTGCGCCACGCCCTCGGCATTGGCCGAGATGTTGTTCATGTCGCCGGCGTGGTGGGTCGGGGTATCGACCTTGCCATGCGGGTTGCCGGCCGGGGCGAAGTGGCCACCGGCGCTGCTGGCATCGGCCGCGCTGCAGTCACCGTTCTCGTGGATGTGGATCCCGTGGCTGCTGTTGGCGGTGAGGCCGCCGACCTCGCCGGCCACGCGCACGCCGTCGGGTGTCGGCACCAGGTTGAGCGTGCCGCTGACCAGGCTGCCGGAGGCCGAGGCGAGGTTGACCGTGGCCGACTCGGCGGTCGACACCGGCACCGACGCAGGGGCGGGCGCGGGCGCACCGGGCGCGTCGGAAGCCGGTGGCGCCGAGCTGCAGCCGATCAGGCCCACGGCGCAGAGGCTGGCGAGCAGGACGGTCTTCATGGAAATCTCCTTGGCGGAAATGGTCGGGATAAAGGTAAATCCTCGCCGCACGCTAGCCCGCGTCCGGTTCAGGTTGGGTGAACAGACCAGTAGAGGCGTCAGCCCCGTGGCGGCGCCGGCTTGAGTTTGCGGCTCAGGGTGTTGCGGCCCAAGCCCAGCCGTGCAGCGGCCTCGGCCCGGCGGCCGCCGGTGTGCTCGAGTGCGGCTTCAAGCAGCACTCGGTCGAGGCGTTCGCGTGCGGTCGCGTGGATGTCACGTGTACCGGCGTCCAACTGCTCGCGCGTCCATGCCCGCAGCTGCGCATCCCAGTCGGCAGAAGGCTGGGACACGGCGTGGCCGAATGCGTCGTCGACATCGGCCAGCCCGATCGCGTCGCTCGGCGCCAGCGCCGCCAGCCGCCAGCACAGGTTCTCCAGCTCACGCACGTTGCCGGGCCAGGGATGCGCGAGCAGGCGCTCCACCGCCGGCCGGCTCAGGCGCTTGACCGGCGCCTTGAACTTGCCGGCGGCCACCGCCAGGAAACGTTCGGCCAGCCGCGGTACGTCCTCGCGCCGTTCGCGCAGCGGCGGCAGCCGCAGCCGCACCACGTCGAGCCGGTGCAGCAGGTCGGCGCGGAATCGGCCGTCCGCTACCAGCGCCTCCAGATCCTGGTGGGTCGCGGCGACCACCCGCACGTCGACCCGGATCAGCTCGCGGCCGCCGACGCGGAAGAATTCGCCTTCGGCCAGCACCCGCAGCAGCCGGGTCTGCAACGGCAGCGGCATGTCGCCGATTTCGTCCAGGAACAGCGTGCCGCCGTCGGCCTGCTCGAAGCGCCCGGGGTGGCGCCGTTGCGCACCGGTGAACGCGCCGGCCTCGTGGCCGAACAGCTCCGACTCGAGCAACTCCGAGGGAATCGCCGCGGTGTTGAGCGCGACGAAGGGCCGCGAGGCGCGCGGCGACTCCCGGTGCAGCGCGCGGGCGACCAGCTCCTTGCCGGTGCCGGTCTCGCCGATGATCAGCACCGACAAGGGCGCCTGGGCCAGCCGGCCGATCGCGCGAAACAGCGTCTGCATCGCCGCGCTGTGGCCGATCAGAGCCTGGCCGCCAGGCGCGGCACCGGACTCGGGCAGCGTGCGCTCGCCCGCATCGTGCGCGTCGCCCAGGGTGCGTGCCGCCAGTGCGACCGCGTGGTCCAGGTCGAACGGTTTGGACAGGAACTCATGCGCACCCCCGCGGAATGCGCCGGCGGTGCTGGCAACGTCGGTGTAGGCGCTCATCACGATCACCGGCAGCTGCGGCGCGCGCGCCTTGAGCTTGTCCAGCAGCACCAGGCCGTCGTCGCCGGGCATGCGCACGTCGGTGAAGATCAGGTCGGGCGCGCCGCCCTCGCCCAGCGCGGCCAGCGCGTCGGCGGCGTTCTCGAAGGCCTCGATGGTGTAACCGGCCGCGCGCAGCGCAGCGCTCAGCACGAAGCGGATGCTGCGGTCGTCGTCGACGATCCAGATGCGGGCAGTGGTCATGCTGCGACCTCCGGCAGGTTACGACGTCGGCTTTCAGCCGTGCCGCTCATTGCGTCGCTTCCGCTTCGCCGCCCATCGGCAACAGCACCGTGAATACCGTATGCCCCGGGCGCGAGCGGTACGCCAGTGAGCCGCGGTGCTCGCGTGCCACCTGCTGCGCCAGCGCCAGACCGAGGCCGCTGCCTTCGGCGCGGCCCGACACCAGCGGCAGGAACAGGCGCTCGGCCAACGCCTCGGGCACGCCGCGGCCGTCGTCGGCAATCTCCAGGCGCAGCGCGATGGCATGGACTTCATCACCGATGCGCAGCGCGTGCTCGGCGCGGGTGCGCAGGGTTACGCTGCCGGCGCCGGCCTCGATCGCGTTGCGAACCAGGTTCCATACCGCCTGGACCAGCCGGTCCGGATCGCCCGGCAGTTCAGGCAGGCTCGGGTCGTAGTCGCGCACCAGCCGCACCGCCCAGCCGGCGTCGCTCTCGGCCAGGCGCAACACGCGCTCGAGCACGGCGTGGATATTCAGCGGCGCGTGCGCGCGCGGCGGCGACGGGCTCAGCAACTGGTCCAGCAGCGCGCTCAGCCGCGCGACCTCGTCATCGATCAGGGTGACCAGCTCGCGGCCCTCGGCGTCGTCGACGCGCCGCGCCAGCAACTGCGCCGCGCCCTTGACCCCGGCCAGCGGATTGCGCAGCTCATGCGCCAGGCCCTTGAGCGCGGCCGACAGCGCCGAAGGCAACAGCAGCGCCGGGTCCTCGCCGGGAAACTCGTCGACCGGGTGTACCTCCAGCAGGACGCCGCCGTCGGCGTGCCGGCTCAGCCACAGGTCGGCAAACCGGTCCTCGGCGTCGGGGTAGCGCAGGCGCGCGCGGCGCAGCCGCAGCGGCATGGTCTCGCCGGCCAGCCGCGTCAGCGCCGCGGCGAAGCGGCCATCGCCGTCAAGCGCGGCCAGCGCGGTGCCGCGCAGCCGCCGCACGCCGACGCCGAGCCAGCGCGCGAACGCCTGGTTGCCATCGGCGATCCGGCCGTCCTCGTCGGCCCACACCAGCGGCGTGGTGAGGGCGTCGAGGTCGGGTTCGGCGGGGCGCGGCGGCATCGCACCATTCTAGTGCGGTGCGCGCCGATGCCGGCTTTCACCGCACGTTGCGCGGTGGCCGACGACAGTGGTGACCCCTGTCCGCCGGAGTCCCGACATGTCCGCCGCAGGCCCGCGGCCGGTGCGCGGCCGGATGTCGCCAGGCCCCGACTCGGGCGCAGGTGCGCCGGCGCGCGCGTGCCCGGTGCCGCGAGCGAGGTCCGTTTCGTGCGCGTGCTGCTGACCGGTGCCAGCGGATTCCTCGGCGCGGCGCTGGCCGACGCGTTGCGCGCGGCCGGGCATGAGCTGGTGCTGGCTGTGCGCCATCCGCAGCCGCCGCCGCACGCCGGCGACACCATGATCGCCGTCGACTTCACCCGCGATCTCGCCGCGGAGGACTGGCGGCCGCGGTTGACTGGGGTCGATGCGGTGATCAACGCGGTCGGCATCCTGCGCGAGCACGGCGACCAGACCTTCCAGAGCGTGCACGTCGAGGCGCCGCGCGCGTTGTTCGACGCCTGCGTGCAGGCGCAGGTGAGCCGGGTGCTGCAGATCTCCGCACTGGGCGCCGACGCCCACGCCGGCAGCGGCTACCACCGGAGCAAGCACGCCGCCGACGAGCACCTGCTGTCGTTGCCGTTGTCGGCGGTGGTGGTGCAGCCATCGCTGATTTTCGGGCCGCATGGCGCCAGCACGCGGATGTTCAGCGCCGCCGCCGCGCTGCCGTTGATCCCTTTGCCAGGGCGCGGACTGCAGTGCGTGCAGCCGGTACACCTCGACGACGTGTGCGCAGCGGTGCTGCGCCTGCTCGAAGCCACCGCGCCGCCGTCGCGGGTGGCACTGGTCGGGCCGCAATCGCTGACCCTGCGCGCATACCTGGCGGCGCTGCGCGGCGGGCTCGGCCTGAGCCGCGCGCGCTTCCTGCCGGTGCCGATGCCGCTGGTGCGCGCGGCGGTCGCGATCGGCGCGAAGCTGCCCGGCAGCCTTGCCGACGCCGACACCTTGCGCATGCTCGAGCGCGGCAACTGCGCCGACCCCGCGCCGATCAGCCGCCTGCTCGGACGCCCACCGCACTCGGCCGACGCTTTCATCGGCGCGGCCGCGGCGCCGGCGCTGCGCTGCTCGGCGCAACTGCGCCTGTGGCTGCCGCTGCTGCGGCTCAGCGTCGCGCTGGTGTGGCTGGTGACCGGCGTGCTGTCGATCGGGGTGTATCCGGTCGATGACAGCCTGGCGCTGCTCGCGCGCACCGGCATCACCGGCGGGCTCGGGCTGTTCGCGTTGTATGCCGGGGCGACGCTCGACCTGGCGTTCGGCGCGGCGACCCTGTTGATGCGGCGACGGCGCCGGCTGTATCAGGCGCAGCTGCTGGTGATCCTGGCCTACACCGCGATCATCACCTGGCACCTGCCCGGGTTCTGGCTGCACCCCTACGGGCCGATTCTCAAGAACCTGCCGATACTCGCGGCCATCTGGCTGCTGCACGAGACCGAGGAGCGGGCATGAGCGGGTACTTGAACGAGTACACGATCGTGTTGTGGTTGCACATCCTGTCCTCGACGCTGCTGTTCGGCACCGGCATCGGCTCGGCGTTCTACCTGCTGGTCAGCAGCCTCGGCCGTGACCCGCGGGTGGTCGCGGTGGTAGCCGGTCATGTGGTGACCGCCGACTGGCTGTTCACCGCAACGACCATCGTGTTCCAGCCGGCCAGCGGCTTCTATCTGCTGCACCTGGCCGGCATGCCGCTGCAGATGCGCTGGATCACGTGGTCGCTGGTGCTGTACGCGCTCGCGACCGCGTGCTGGCTGCCGGTGATCTGGCTGCAGATGCGCATGCGCGACATCGCCCGCGCCGCCGTGCGCGACGACGTCCCGCTGCCGCCGGCGTACTGGCGGTGCTTCCGGGTGTGGGTGGCGCTCGGGTTTCCGGCGCTGTTGGCGTTCCTGGCGATCTTCTACCTGATGGTGGCCAAGCCGGTCTGAGGCGGGTGGAGGCGTGCCACCCCTACGGAAGGGTCATTCGGGATCTTCGCCCCACAGGGTCGTGCCGCCGGCATTGACCGCGAGAATCCGGATCACGCGATCATCGACTTCCACGATGCTGGTCGAGGCCAGCCCGATCTCGATGCGCTGGAACAGGTCCAGCGGGATGCCGGCGTAGTGCGCGATCGCGGCCTTGATCAGGTCACCGTGGCTGACCACGACCACGGTCGTCTGGGGGTGCCGGAGGCGCAGCTTTTCAAGTCCGATGATCATGCGTGCCTGGGCCTGCAGCATGAACTCGCCATCGGGCACCGGCGCGCAACTGCGCAACGTGTTGAAGCATTCAAACCGCGGGTCCGTGGCGAGCTCATCGAACGTACGGTCGGTCCACTGGCCGAACGCGAGCTCGAGGAAGTCTTCACAGGTCACGACCGGAAGCCCGAGTAGCGTGGCAATCGGTTCGGCGGTTTCGACGGCGCGCTCCAGCGGACTGCTGTAGAGCGCGGCGATGCTCGCGCCCGCCAATTGTTCGGCCAGCGCGCGTGCCTGGCGGCGACCGCGTTGGTCCAAGTGCACGCCGACCATGCGTCCGGCGAGGGACTTGCCGGACGAGGCGATGGCGGCATGGCGGATCAGAAGAAACCTGGTCACTGGCATTCACTGGCAGGTTGCGGGCACCACTCGTGGGTGGGTCGGAGACGCCCTGATGCCGCCCGGGGCGATGCCGTACGGGTGAAGCCGCACGCGCCAGAGCACGCACGGTAAAGCGATCACACCATTTCCGGGATGAGCGTGGTGAAAATCGGGATCCTCACCTTCCATCGCTGCATCAACTACGGGAGCTACTGGCAGGCACGCTGCCTGGCCGAAGGACTGCGCGCGCGCGGCCACGACGTGGTCATCCTGGATCACGCCTCGCGTCGGATCGACCTGGCCGAATGGAAGTGCGCGTTCCGCCCGACCCTGCCGGAGGCGACGCCGAAGGCGGACTACCCGCGTTACCGCGAGAAGATTCTGCGGTTCTTCCGCGCCATTGCCGCGCTGCCGCTGTCGACGCGGTTTCCACTGGATGCACCGCTGGATGCACCTGCCCGGATGGAGCGCTGCGACGTGGTGGTGGTCGGCAGTGACGAGGTGTGGAACCTGCTGCACCCGTGGTATGGGCGCTGCGCGTTGTTCTACGGCGACGGCGTGGGCGGGCAGCGCCTGGTGTCGTATGCGGCCAGCTTCGGCAACTACGACGGTTGGTGCGGACTGGAGCCGGCCTGGGCCGAGAAGCTGCGCAACTTCGAGTCCATTTCGGTGCGCGATCAGTCGTCCCGCGCCATCGTCGAGCAGGCGCTGGGGGTGCAGCCGGAGGTGGTGCTCGATCCGTGCCTGCAGTTTCCACTTGGAGGGCCGCTCGCGAGCGAGGGTCTCGAGCCCGAGGGCCAACCACTGCCGGCGCGTTATCTCGCCCTGTACGGCCACAGCTTTTCCAAATCTTTCGTGGAGCAGGTCCGGCAGTGGGCGCGGCGCAAGAAGCTGCCGGTGATCAGCATCGGCTACCGCAACGATTGGGCCGACCGTCAGTGGATCGGCGCCGGGCCGCACGAGTTCGCGCCGTTCATCGCCGGGGCCGAAGCGGTGGTGACCAATTTCTTCCATGGTTGCGTGTTCGCGCTGCGCAACGCCAAGCCTTTCGCCTGCGAGGAGTCGCGTTACCGCAGCAACAAGCTGCGGGGCCTGATGGCCACCGTCGGCGGGCAGCACCACCTGTTGGCCGAAGGCGCACCGGCAGGCGGATGCGGCCGCCTGCTGGACGCGCCGCCCGGCGCCGCGATGCTCCAGCGGATCGAGCACTTCCGCAGCAGCTCGGCCCGTTACCTCGACCGCGCACTGGCCGCCCCGCCGCAGGCCGGATGAACGCCGCACCCGGTCCTGCCGACATCGTTCGCTCCGGCCTGTGCATCGGCTGCGGCAGTTGCGCCGGCAGGTCCGGCGCAGCCGCGGCGTCGATGCAGTTCGATGCCCACGGACTGCTCCGCCCGGCCGGACCGAGCGAATGGCTGCGCCATGGACCGGAGGACTTCGCCAGTACCTGTCCGTTCTCACCGGCAGCCCTCGACGAGGACCGGCTCGCCGCCGAGCTGTTTCCCCAAGCGCCGCAGCGCAGCGCCGGGGTCGGGCGTTTCGAGGCGGCGTATGTCGGCCATGTCGCCGAGCAGGACTTCCGGCTGCGCGGCAGCTCCGGGGGCATGGTCAGCTGGGTGGCGACCGAGTTGCTGCGTAAGGGCATGATCGACGCGGTCGCCCACGTCGTCGCGGCCGAGCAGCCCGATCGGGAGGGGCGGTTCTTCCGCTACCGGATCTCGCGCAGTGCACGCGATGTCCGCGCCGGCGCGCAGTCCCGGTACTACCCGGTCGAGATGTCGGAGGTGCTCGAGGCAATCGCGGCCGAACCGGGCCGCTACGCCGTGGTCGGTATCCCGTGCTTCATCAAGGCGGTGCAGCTGCTGCGGCGCAAGGACCCGCTGTTCCGGGAGCGCATACGCTACACGCTGGGGCTGTTTTGCGGGCACATGAAAAGCGCCCGGTTCGTGGAGAGCTTGGCGCGGCAGATGGAGGTCGAGCTGCATGAGGTGGCGGGCGTGGAGTTCCGGCACAAGGCGCCGGAGCGTCCGGCCAACTGGTACAACGCCAGGTTCACGCTGCGCGATGGCCGCACCGTCAGCCAGGACTGGTGGCACCTGGCCGACGGCGACTGGGGCGCCGGGTTCTTCATGGCCCCGGCGTGCAACTTCTGCGACGACGTGGTGGCCGAGACCGCCGACGTGTCCTTCGGCGATGCCTGGGTCGAGCCGTATAGCTCGGACTGGCAGGGCACCAACGTGGTGATGGTGCGCTCGCCGGCGGTGGCGCAGCTGATCGACGACGCCCTCGCGGCGGGCCGGCTGCGGCTGGAGGTGGTCGACGACGGCTTCGTCGCGCAGACCCAGGCCGCCGGCCTGCGCCAGCGCCGCGAGGGCCTGGCCTACCGGCTCGCGCGCCGCAGCAGCGGCGTGCCGCCACGCAAGCGCGTCGCGCCCGACGCGCGCTCGCCGGCGGCGCGGCGCAAGCTGATCTACCTCACGCGCCGGGCGATCTCGACCTGGAGCCACCGGATGTTCCGGCTCAGCCGCGCGACCGGCAGCACCGCGTTGTACCTGCGCTGGGCGCGCGTGGCGACGCTGCTGTACCACGCGCTGACCTACCACCGCGGCCCTCTGGGGCAGATCGTCCGGCGCCTGGGCCTGCGCTGAGCGGCGGCGATCGCCCAAGCGATCGTGTGTGCTCAGGCGTAGCGCCGCATCATCGCCACGCAGAACTCGGTGAACTCCGCGTTCTCGCGTGGCGGGCTGGTGTGGTGCGGCTGGATGCCCCTGGATTCGGGCGTGAAGCAGAACGTCACGGTGAGCTCAAACTCCTCGAGCGCGGCCATCATCCGGTCGAACCATTGCTCGGCATCGGGCCGCAGGTGGTCGGCCCAGCTCAGCCCCGTGCGCACGCGGCGCACGCCGAGCCGGCGCAGCCAGTCGACCGCGTCGTCGAGGCGGTGGTCCTCGAAGTGGAACCACTGGCAGATGCCCATCCGCGGTGTGTAGTCGGCGAACTGCGCCAGGGCGAGTTTCGGCGAGCCGTCCTCGCGCAGCAGCCCCATGTGGAAATGCCGGAAATACGACGAGCCCTCGGCCTCGCGGTGGCGGGTGGTCGCCTCCCACGCCTGCGGCAGGTCGTAGAGGCTGTACCAGTGGACGCGCTGGACCCGGTCCAGCAGCAATTCGGCGGTCCGGCGCAGGCCGAACTCCTGGACCTCCTCGGCGCCGAAGCTGGAGACCCCGACCTCGGTCACCCAGACCGGCAGATGGGTCACCGCCTCGATCTCGGCGATCTTCGCGCCCCATTGGTCCAGTGGCCAGAGGTTCCAGTCCAGCGGGAAGCCGTGCACCGCGACCGCATCGAGGTCGTCGATCGCACCGAAGCCCTGCATGCGCTGGATAAATAACGGATCGATCGGCGAGATGCCGCCGAGCACCCGCAACACCTGCGGGCATTCGGCCTTGAGCGCCTGCGCCGCGGTCCTGACCATGTCGGCGTACATCCGCCATTCCGGGTCGACCTGCACGTCCCAGTGCGACTTGTTGTTGGCCTCGTTCCAGAAGGTGACGGCTTCGATCATGTCGTCGGAGGGCCGGGCCTGGCGGTGCAGATCGCGGCGACGCGACGCACCGCGGCGCCGCGCCCGGGCATGCAGTTTTCGATGGTCGGCCTCACAGGGTCTCGACCAGTTCAGGGCGACTGGCCAGCCCCGGCGGCGCGACCGGTGCCTCTGCCATCATCTGCCGCAGGGTCTCGTGCAGGTGGGCCAGCTGCTTGAAGATGTCGTGCTCCGGCCGCAGCCCCGGCGCGGTTTGCGGCGACTTGAAATAGAACGACAGCCAATCCTGGATGCCCGAGCGGCCGGCGCGCTTGGCCAGGTCGCTGAACAGCGCCAGGTCCAGCACGATCGGCGCGGCCAAGATCGAGTCGCGGCACAGGAAGTTGATCTTGATCTGCATCGGGTAGCCGAGCCAACCGAAGATGTCGATGTTGTCCCAGCTTTCCTTGTTGTCGCCGTGCGGCGGGTAGTAGTTGATCCGCACCTGGTGGTGGATCCCGCCGTAGAGCTCGGGATTGAGGTCGGGCCGCAGGATGTCGTCGAGCACGCCGAGCTTGGAGACTTCCTTGGTCCTGAAGTTGTCCGGGTGGTCCAGCACGTAGCCGTCGCGGTTGCCCAGAATGTTGGAAGAGAACCAGCCCCTGATTCCCAGTGCCCGCGCCTGCAGGCCCGGGGCAAGAACGGTCTTCATCAGCGTCTGGCCGGTCTTGAAGTCCTTGCCGCCGATCGGTGTCGCGGTGCGCGCGGCCAGCTCGATCAACGCCGGGACATCGCAACTCAGGTTGGGTGCGCCGTTGACGAACGGGATGCCGAGCCGGATCGCGGCATAGGCATAGATCATCGACGGCGATATCGCCGGGTCGCTGTCCTGCAGGCCCTGCTCGAAGTTCTCCAGGGTTGCATGCACGACCGACGCCTCGATGTATTTCTCGGTCGACGCGCACCAGACCATCACCAGGCGCGAGCAGTCGTTGGCGCGGCCGAAGCGCTCGATGTCGTCCATCACCGCCTGGGCCAGGTCGGCCTTGCTGGCGGCCTGCTTGACGTGGTCGCCGTCCAGGTTGGACACGTAGGCCCGGTCGAACACCGCCCTCATCGGCCGGATGGCCTCCAGCTCGGTCCTGACCGCTGCCAACAGCGACGGTTCGAGCACCTTGGCGTGGCTGGCGGCCTCGAACACGTTGTCGCTGTAGACGTCCCAGCCGCCGAACACGATGTCGTCCAGGTCGGCCAGCGGCACGAAGTCCTTGATCCGGGGATGACGCTGGCCGGTGGCGGGGCCGCTGGATTGTTCGACGGGAATGTTGCCCATCTGGGTCAGCGAGCCGATCGGCTCGGCGAGGTGCTTGCGTACCGCTTCGACCCCGGCGATGAACGTGGTTGCCACGGCGCCCAGCCCCGGCATCAATATGCCCAGCTTCCCTTCCGCCGGTTCGATGATGGTCTGCATGTGCCTCGCCTCATGGCGCCGTGGGCGAAGCATGTGGCCAACCGGGGTGTTGCGCAGGTGAAGAGGCGAGCCTGAAAGGTATGTGACGGCGGTGGGCACGCGATGCGTGCCCACCCTGCGGCCGTGTCTGGAGGACGCTGCAGCGGCTGGCCGATCAATCCATGCGCAACGCGGCGTTGCCGGAGAAGGTCTCGATCGAGATCCTGCCGTCGCCGCTGCCGTAGCGGTGCTCGAAATCCGAGCCGGGGCCGTGGCGGGCGGTGTTGATGCGCGCGTCCGGCGCGCGCAGGGTGCCACTGAAGCTTTCGCCGCGCACCGTCGCGGAAAGGTCGCGCGGCAGGTTCAGCTCCAGGTCGCCGCTGACACTCTCCAGCGAAATCTCGCCCTGCGCCGCCAACGCGGTGGCGATGCGCATGTTGCCCGACACCGAGGCAGCGGAAATCTCGCGCACGCGGACCTCGAGCACGTCGATCGCGATGCGCCCCGACACCGTCTCGACCTCGATCTGGCCGTCCAGGCGGCCGCGTAGCTCGACGTCACCGCTGACGCTCTCGATGGAGACGTCGCCGCTGTTGAGCGTCAGTCGCAGATCGCCGCTGACGCTGTCGATGTCGACCTCGCGCGGCGCACCGGCAACGGTAATGTCGCCGCTGACGCTGTCGATCGACAGCCCCCGCGGGGCCACGCCGCTGACGTCGATATCGGCCGAGACCGAGTCGATGTTCAGGTCCGCACGCACCGGCACCATCAGGCGCAGCTCGGTCGGCTCGCTGCGGTCGCCGCGGCCGAACAGGCCGATGCCGCCGCCGTTGGGATACTTCACCCGCACCACCAGGCGCTGGCGGTCGCCGTCGATCTCGAGCTTCTCGACGCCTTCGCCGAGGCTGCCCTGGATGCGGACTTCAGGCCGGTCCCAGGCGCGGACCTCGATGCTGCCCTTGAGGTTGGCGATCTCCAGCGTACCGTCGGCATCGAGCGGGCGGGTTTCGTTGATCGGGGTGGCGGCGAACGCCGGGGCGCTGGCCAGCACGGCAAGCACCAGTGCGGCAGAGCCCAGGACGGCGCCGCGATATTGGGTGGCAGGTGACATGGGGGTTCTCCGGCTTGGGTGGTTGATCAGGTGCTTATGGGCAATCAGTGTCGATCGGGTAATCGAGCGGGTAGTCGGTCAGGTACGGACCACGCGCTGGCTCAACGCGAGGCGGTGTGCATAGGTGCGGCGCAGCTGTCCCAGCAGCAGCCGCGAGTTTGGATCCAGCGCCAGCGCGTCGAGGATGAGCCCGGCGTTGCGGTCGAGCTCCTCGAAGGTCGCGTCCAGCAGCGGCGCGGTCGGGGCGCCCTCGAGTTCGACCAGCGCGGCCCGGTATTGCCGGGTCATGCCGTCGACTTCGCGTTGCACCGGCGTCGGTTCGACCGCGGTAGCGGGGGTGGTCTGTGCCATGGTCGCCTGCTCCACTGCCGGTTGTTCGGGTGCCGGCTGCGCTGCCGAGGGATCCACCGCGATCGGTTCCGGCGCGGGCGGGCGCTGCCACCAGCCACTGAAGCCCAGTGCCAGCAGCAGCGTTGCGACCAGCGCGACCGGCGCCGGCCAGCGGCGGCGCTGCGACCGCTCCAGCATCGATCGGGGCGAACGCGGCGGCAGGCGTGCGCCGATGCCGTCCCACAGGTCGTGTTCCGGCGTCGCGTCGGTGCGCAATGCGCGCAGCTGCCAGTTCAGCGGCGGCGGCAAATCGTCCGGTGTGCGGCCGCCGGGTTCGTGTCCGGAGCTATTCATGCGTTGTCTCCCAGCCGCGCGCGCAGCAAGCCGCGCGCGCGATGCAGTTGCGCCTTGGAACTGCCGATCGCCATGCCGAGTTCGGCGGCGATCTCCTCGTGTTTCCAGCCTTCCACATCGAACAGCACCAGCACCGCGCGGGCCCGCGGCGGCAGCGTCGCCACCGCACGCTCCAGGTCCAGCGACAACGCGGTGCCCTGACCGGCGGAATCGGCGCTGCCGAGGGTGTCGAAGATCTCGTCGTCCTCCTCGATCGGGCGCGCGCGGCGGCTGCGCAGCTCCATCAGCGCGGTGTTGACCGCCAGCCGGTGCAGCCAGGTCGAGAACGCCGACTCGAAGCGGAACGCCGGCAACGCCTGCCAGGCCCGCACGAACGCCTCCTGGGTCAGGTCCTCGGCGCGCGCGCCACGGCCGCCGACCAGCCGCACGATCACCCCGTGCACGCGACCGACGTGGTGGCGGTACAGCGCCTCGAACGCGCCCATGTCGCCGCGCGCGGCCGCGTTGACCAGCGTGCGCTCGCCCGACGCATCGGTGCGCACCGCGGCGGCGGTCAGGGGCAGGGTTTCGGTCACGGCGCTGAGCATAGTCACTCGGATGCGCCACGGCGGCACGGGGTTTAAGCAGAGGCGACCCCGCCCTGTAGGAGCGGCTTCAGCCGCCAACCACAATCGGATGCCCACGTCGCAGCCGATCGCGGCTGAAGCCGCTCCTACAGAAGCTGCGCGGCCCGCGTTGCGATGAGGACGCCGGCGGTTACCGGCGCCCGCGTCTAGATCGCGTAGTACATCTGGTACTCGAGCGGGTGGGTCGCGCCGCGGAATGCGGTGACCTCCTTCATCTTCAGACCGATGTAGGCGTCGATGAAGTCGTCGGTGAACACCCCGCCGGCCTTGAGGAAGTCGCGGTCCTTGTCGAGGCAGTCAAGCGCCTGGTCGAGGCTGTGGCAGACGGTCGGGATGTCCTTGGCCTCTTCGGGCGGCAGGTCGTAGAGGTCCTTGTCGCTGGGCTCGCCCGGGTCGATCTGGTGCTTGATGCCGTCCAGGCCGGCCATCATCAGCGCGGCGAAGATCAGGTAGCCGGAGTTCATCGGGTCGGGGAAGCGCATCTCGATGCGGCGCGCCTTGGGGTTGGCGACGTACGGGATGCGGCAGCTCGCCGAGCGGTTGCTGGCCGAATACGCCAGCATTACCGGCGCCTCGAAGCCCGGCACCAGGCGCTTGTACGAGTTGGTGGTGGAATTGGCGAACGCGTTGATCGCGCGGGCGTGCTTGAAGATGCCGCCGATGTACCACAGCGCCATCTGGCTCAGGCCGCCGTAGCCGTCGCCGGAGAACAGGTTGTTGCCGCCCTTGGCCAGGCTCTGGTGCACGTGCATGCCGCTGCCGTTGTCGCCGACGATGGGCTTGGGCATGAAGGTGGCGGTCTTGCCGTTGCGGTGGGCGACGTTCTTGACGATGTACTTCATCGTCAGCAACTCGTCGGCCTTCTTCACCAGCGAGTTGAACTTGGTGCCGATCTCGCACTGGCCGGCGTTGGCCACCTCGTGGTGGTGCACCTCGACCTCGATGCCGACCGATTCGAGGGTCTTGCACATCTCGGCGCGGATGTCGTGCAGCGTGTCCAGCGGTGCGACCGGGAAATACCCGCCCTTCACCCCGGGCCGGTAGCCGGTATTGCCGCCTTCGTAGTCGCGTCCGGAGTTCCAGGCCGCCTCCTCGGAGTCGACATGGAAGAAGGTGTGGCCCATGTCGTTGGCGTAGCGCACCGAATCGAAGATGAAGAACTCCGGTTCCGGCCCGAAGAACGCCTGCTCGGCGATGCCGCTGGACTTGAGGTAGGCCTCGGCGCGCTTGGCGATGCCGCGCGGATCGCGCGAATAGGCCTGCATGGTGGCCGGATCGAGGATGTCGCAGGTCAGCACCAGCGTCGGGTCGGCGGTGAACGGGTCCAGGAACGCGGTCGAGGCGTCCGGCAGCAGCACCATGTCGGACTGGTGGATGCCCTTCCAGCCGCTGATCGAGGAGCCGTCGAACATCTTGCCGTCCTCGAACAGACCCGGCTCGACGATCGACTTGGGAAAGCTGATGTGGTGCTGCACGCCGCGCATGTCGGCGAAGCGCAGGTCGACGAATTCGACCTTGTGGTCCTTTATGAGCTTCTCGACGTGTTCAAGGGACATTGGTGGATCTCCGGGGGCTGGATGGAAGATGGGACTCGGGGTACGGCTCGGGACTCGTCGGGACTCGGGACTCGGGACTCGAAAAGCAGGAGCCGGGGCACTGGGTACTGTCACGCAACGACCGTGCCAATGATTCGGAAGCTGTAGGCCATTGAAATCATGAGTGGGCGGGGTCGCGGACGGCTGCGACTGCACTGATCCGGAGCGGCCTGTCGACAGCTCGCACCAAATCGGTGCGGCATGGGTTCCGCTATGCTGCCACGCTGTTCCCGAGTCCCGAGTCCCGAGTCCCGAGTCCCGAGTCCCGAGTCCCGAGTCCCGAGTCCCGATCACGCCCGAGTCCGCGTTCCCAACCCCTCAATTCTCAATCCCCGGCTCCTGAATGACCGACCTGCTCGCCGCCCTCCTGCTCGGCATCATCGAAGGCCTGACCGAATTCCTGCCGATCTCCAGCACCGGCCACCTGCTGATCGCCCAGCACTGGCTCGGCAGCCGCTCGGACCTGTTCAACATCATCATCCAGGCCGGCGCGATCCTGGCGATCACGCTGGTGTTCCGGCAGCGCATCTGGGCGCTGGCCACCGGCCTGCGCGAGCGCGAGCACCGCGACTACGCACTGAAGATCGCCGCGGCGTTCGCGGTCACCGCCGCGGTCGGGCTGCCGGTGCGGCTGGCCGGCTGGCAGCTGCCGGACACCGTCTCGCCGATCGCAATCGCGCTGATCCTTGGCGGCATCTGGATGCTGGTGGCCGAACGCTTGGCCGCGCGCCGGCCCGAATCGGCACTGATCACCTGGAAGGTCGCGGTCCTGGTGGGTTTGGCACAGGTCGTGGCGGGCGTGTTCCCCGGCACTTCGCGCTCGGCCGCGGCAATCTTCATGGCGATGCTGGCCGGCACCGGCAAGCGCTCGGCGGCGACCGAGTTCGTGTTCCTGGTCGGCATCCCGACGATGTTCGCCGCCAGCGGCTATGCGCTGCTGGAGCACTTCCTCGACGCAGGCGCCAGCCAGGAGGCCTGGGGCGAGATGGCGCTGGCGTTCGCCGCCGCGACCGCGACCGGCTTCATCGCGGTGCGCTGGCTGCTGGGCTACATCAAGCGCCATCGCTACACCCCGTTCGCGATCTACCGGATCGTGCTCGGCGTGGGCTTGCTGCTGTGGCTGCCGGCCGGCGGTTGAGCGGCGGCGGGCGTGATTGGCCCCCTCTCCCGTTAACGGGAGAGGGACGGGGTGAGGGCGTGCGGAACGCGCTTGCCTCGGGTGCTGCGATCGCGTGCGCGCCCTCATCCGCCCTGCGGAACCTTGCCCCGCTAGGGGGAGGGGCTACACGTCCGGATGCAGCGAATAGGTCGCGTAGGTCAGCGCTTCGGCCAATACGTGCCCGTGCATCGCGCGCAGTACGTCGGCGGCGGTGAACCTGTCGGGCAGCTCGAGCGTGGCGAGGTCCAGCGCGAACAGGCGGAAGAAATAACGGTGCTCGCGCAGGTCGTTGGGCGGCGGGAACGGGCCGTCGTAGCCGAACCAGTCGCCGGCCAGCTCGGCGTCACCGGCAAACCAGCCGGTGTAGCTGTTGAGGCCCTGGCGCGCGCCGGGTGGCCCGGACGGATGGCGCTTGCCGTGCGGCACCACGCCGTCGCTGCAACTGCCGGCGGCGATCTCGCGCACGTCGGCGCGGATATCGATCATCGCCCAGTGGATGAACTCGGTGCGCGGCTGCTCCACCGGGATCTCCACGCCGGCCTTGCCGACCATCTCGGCCACGGTCGGCACGTCCGGGTCGATGCACAGCAGCGCGAACGAGCGGGTGCCTTCGGGCACCGCATCCCAGGCCAGGTGCGGGTTGCGGTTAGCGCCGAAGCCGACGTCATCGCCATCGCGCTGACCGGCGGCGAATTCGCGCGGCAACCGCTGGCGGTGCTGGAAACTGTCGCTGTGGATGCGCATCGGTGGGCTCCGCATGGGGACGGGCCCAGTCTGCCAGAACGCTTGTGCGGGAGCGGGCCACCTGCCGCTCGCCGGCCGCATCCACCCCGGCCGCATTGGTGTTGTAGGAGCGGCCCATGGCCGCGAGCTCTACCTTCCCGCCGCGCCGCGTCAAGGATTTCCCAGTCGCCCGGCCTTTCCCGCACGCCAAGAAACCGGGAGTCTTCCGCAGGCTTGGCGAAAAGCTCGCGGCCATGGGCCGCTCCTACAAGAGCGTATTGCGCGGACTAGTTTTCCGGATAGCCGAGTCGCTGCGCGACCGGGGCGAGGGTGGCGAACGCGTCGGCCAGCGGCTCGGCATAGTCGCGCCAGTGGCCCGGCGCGAAGCGCGGCGGCAGTGCCTGCGCCGGTGTCGGCGCGGTACGCGCTCCCAGCGCATTGGCGACTGCCTGGCCGAGTGCGTTCGGATCGTTGGCGATGTCGTCCAGCCGGATCAGCCGGTGCGGGAGCAGGTCCTGCTCGTGCAACTCGGCGACCTGCTCCAGCACCGCCGCCAGCCACCGCGCACCGGCCTCCGGCGAAGCCAGCGCGAACGGCGCCGGCGCCCCGAACGCCAGCCAGTCCAGCAGCATGTCGCGGGGATCGCGCAGCGCGATCATCAGCAGCGCCTCGGGCAGCTGCGGGCGCAGCGCCAGCAGCAGCGCGTTGTCCCACCACAGCAACCAGTCGAACACCGGCGCCTCGGCCTTGACCTGCGGGCGGCGCGCCGGCAGCGCGGCGCGCCATTGCTCGACCGCCGACTGCGGATCGAGGCTGCCGTCGCGCAGCTGCGGCGCGGCGTCGTAACGCTGGAAAAAATCGTGCGGCGGGTTCGGCCCGTAGCGGTCGACGCACAGCGGCGCGCGGCTGGCATGCAGGGTCGCCGCGATGCGCTCCACCAGCGAACCCGGCGCGCCCCACAACAGCAGCACGCCACGTGCCGGCTCGGGCATCGGCGCCAGCGGCGGCCAGGTATCCGGGGCCGGCTGCGGCTGCGGCAGCGGCAGTTGCCGCTCGACCACCTCGGCGTGCAGCGCGGCCCAGCCGGTCACCGCTTCGGCAGGGCGGCCGATAACATCGAGCGTGCGCGCACGCAGATGACGCAGGTTGCGCTGCGCGTCGTCAGTGGCCGCGGTGCCGAGCAGGTCATCGACCCGCGCCAGCGCCGCATCGTTGTCGCCGCGCTGGACCAGCCCGTCGATCAGGCGCAACTCGGCGCGCAAATGGCCGGGCTCGAGCTCGACGATGCGCCGTGCCAGCGCCTCGGCCGCCTCGTGGTTGCCGGCCTGTTCCTCGATCGTGGACATGGATTCAAGCGCCGGCACCGCGTCGGGCATGGCCACCAGCCAGCGCTGCACCACCGCACGCGCGGCGTCGTCGGCGAACCCCTCGAACGCCAGTCGCGCGCGCCACAGGTCGACCACCTGCGGATGGGTTGCCAGCGTGGCGTCCAGCGTCGCGCGTGCATCGTCGGCACGGTCGAGCCGGCGCCAGGCCTCGACCGCGCCGGCGATCGCGCGGCGGTCCTGCGGCTGCGCGGCCATCGCTTCGCGCAGCAGTTCCAGTGCGCGCTCGTTGCGGCCGGCGCGCAGTTCGATCTCGCCGATCAGGCGCCGCGTCGCGGCCGGTGCGCGCGGGTCCTCGAGCAGCGGTGCGAGGAGGTCGGCGGCATCGCTGGGGCGGCCCTGGCGGGCGACCACGTCGGCGACCAGCGCGCGCAGCGGGGCGTTGTCGGGGCTCTTGTCGAGCAACTGGCGGAAGACCTGTTCGGCGAACGCGAAGTGGCCCTTGGCGAGGTAGGCGACGCCCAGTGCGTGCCGCAGCTGCGGCTCTTCCGGCCAGCGCTCGATCGCGCCGGACAGCACCGCCAGCGCGCGGTCGGCATCGCCGCGGCGTAGCGCCAGCGTGCCTTCGATTGCGGCCAGGTGCGGATGCTCGGGCGCGATGCGCGCGGCGGTGCGGGCCAGGCGCTCGGCCTCGTCGAGGTCGCCGCGGTCGAGTGCAAGCTGGGCCTGCGCGATGTAGGCGCGGAACTGGTTGGGGTCGAGTCCGACGCTGCGCGCGAGCGCGGCCTGGGCCTCGTCGAGTTGGCGTTCGGCCAGCAGCAGGCCGGCGCGCTCCAGGTGCAGGTTGGCGTCGTCGGGCGCCAGCCCGATCGCCTGGTCAATGGCGGCGATCGCGCCGTCGCGGTCGCCCTCCAGCCGCAGCGCGGCGGCGAGCAGGCGGTGCGCCATCGGGTCATCGGGCTGTTGCGCCACTGCCTCGCGCGCGGCCGGCAGGGCCTCGGCCGCGGCGTTGCGGCGGAGGGCGTCGATGATGGACTGGTACACCGGCTCGGACATGGACAACTCAGGCGTGAGACGAAGCCGCCATTGTAGCCGCAGGCACCGGCGCGGCCGCCGCGGCGGCCATGCGCAAGGCGATCCAGCGCTCGGCGAAACCGTCCAGCCGCGCATTCTCGAGAAAGCCGCAATGGCCGCCCCAGCGTGCGATCTCCAGCGTGGCGGTGTCCGGCAGCGGCAGCGCATGGAAGCCCTCGACCGGGATCACCGGATCGTCGGCCGCCATCAGGATGCTGACCGGCACCTCCAGCGCGGCCAGCCGCGCGCCGGCGATCGAATAGCCGTCGAAATAGCGCTCGAGCGTGCCGAAGTCGGTGTGGCGCTCGACCATCCACTGGGTCAGCGCACGCATGCGCAGGCCGAGCGTGCGGTCGTCGACACCCAACTGCTGCGGGAACAGCTTGCGCTTGCGGGCGAGCGACTCGCGCCACTTGCGCTCGAAGTGCCACAGGTACGGCGGGAAGCCACGCTCCATTGCGTCCATGGTCAGCGCCGGGTCGAGCACCGGGCACACTGCGGCGACGTGGGTCAGCGCCAGCCCCGCGCGCGGTGCATGCAGTGCCAGCCGCAGCGCGAAGTTGCCGCCCAGCGAATATCCCGCGACCGACAGCGGCCGCAGCGGGAAGCGTCGGGCGACCTCGCGCGCGGCGTGCACCACCTCGTCGATCCGGTTGGAGTGAAACAACCCTTCGTTGAGGTGGTGGGTGTTGCCGTGGTCGCGGAAGTTGAGCCGGAACACCTCGAACCCGCAGGCCAGCAGCTGGGCCGCGGTCAGCCGCATGTAGCTCGAATCGACGCTGCCCTCCCAGCCGTGCAGCAGCAACACCAGTCCCTGCGGCGCGACCCCGGGCACGGCACTGTGCAGACCCTGCAGGCGCACGCCCTCGCCGCCGTCGATCAGGTGTTCGGTGGTGACCGCGCCGCTCGCGGCCAGGCTGCGCTCGCCCTGGCGCCGCCGCAGCGCACTGGAGCCGAGCGCCGATTGCAGGTGCGCATTGCGCAGCCAGCGCGGCGGTCGGTAGTCGGCGGCGGTCAATGTGAAGCCGGGAACCGGGAATGGTGGATTGGGATTGGGATTGGCAAGAGCAGGAGCAGAGCCCGCTTCTACGATCCCAGATTCGCTATTTCCGATTTCCGGCCTCACGACTGCATCGCGTCCACGATCCGCTGCCGCGCAAGGTCGGCGATGCGGCGCCGGCCTTCGGCCTCGCCTGGGCCGATCGGCGCCAAGAAATGCACCTCTGCCAGGCGCGCCGGTTCGCCGAGCAGGCGGATGATGTTGGCGACGAAGCTTTCGCCGCGCCCGAACGCGACCAGCCGCTGCGCCGCGCCGCGTTCGCCGTAGCGCAGGGCGATGGGTTGCACCGGCACGCCGGCTTCGACTGCGGCCATGAAGATACGCGCATGGAACGGGCCGATTTCGCCCCCACCGCGCGCGCCGCCCTCGGGAAAAACGCCCACCGAGCGGCTCCCGCGCAACCGCGCCAGCATTTCGTGCAGCACCCCGCCGAGCGATTCGGTGCTGCCGCGCAGATGGAAGATGGTCTCGCCGCGCACCGCGAGCCAGCCGACCAGCGGCCAGTTGGAGATCTCGTGCTTGGCCACGAAGCCCATCATGCGCTGGCTGTGCAGCACCGAAATGTCGACCCAGCTGACATGGTTGGCGACGAACATCGCCGCACCCGGCAGCGGCGTGCCGACCCGGCGCAGGCGGAAGCCGAACACCCGCATCAGCCCCGCCGACCACGCCCGGATCACGCGATGCTCCAGGCTCTCCGACCCCAGGCGCAGATTGGCGGTCACTGGCGTGATCAGCAGCAGGGTCAAGGGCAGGTGCACCAGCAGATGCCACAGCAGCATCGGCACCCGCACCAGGTAACGAAGCACCCGCGCGGCC
Source organism: Novilysobacter longmucuonensis (assembly GCF_046600735.1). Taxonomy (NCBI): domain Bacteria; kingdom Pseudomonadati; phylum Pseudomonadota; class Gammaproteobacteria; order Lysobacterales; family Lysobacteraceae; genus Novilysobacter; species Novilysobacter longmucuonensis. The sequence goes on along the minus strand of NZ_JBJMAW010000012.1, from coordinate 42,465 downwards.
GGTGCACTCTCGGGCGTGGTCGCGCCGGCGTATGGGGGTGGTGAATTCATTGGCGGAACGATACCGAAGGGGGACAGGCGCGACCAGCGACTTCGACCTGGCCAGCCCCGGCCCTTGCCCTGCTGTGCCTTTGCCTTTGCCGTTGCTTTGTCCAACGCAAATGAATCGCCCTCGCCGCACCCACAGACCCCGAAGGGGCGGCGCACATGGATGTGCGCCGTTTTCCGACCGAGCCATGGATGGCGAGTCGGAAAATCCCCGCGCTGCTCCACGCCCGCACGGGAGGTGTGTCGAGGAGAGCCCTTTCTTTGGTTACGTTCTTTGGGCTCATCAAAGAAAGTGACCCGCCTTCAGGCGGAAGCTCTTGATCTTGATCTTGAAGTTGATCTTGAGCGTGCCGCAACCTTAAAAACATCCGTAGGCGGTAGACAGGCAACGATCAAATGCTTTCGCCTGAAGGCGAGTCACTTTCTTTGCAAGGGCCAAAGAAAGTAACCAAAGAAAGGCCCTTCCCCGACACTTCAAACACCTTGCCGTGCGGGCGAAGCGGGGATTTTCCGACTCGGCATCCTGCCTCGGTCGGAAAACGCCGCACATCCATGTGCGCCGCCCCTTCGGGGTCTGTGGAGATACGACGCAGGTTCATTGGCGTTGCAGCCACAGCCACAGCCACAGCTACAGCCACGGCAAGAAAGCGAAGGCAAAATCCGGCTGTCGCTGGGATCGCCGAGAGATGGGCAAGCGCGAAGCGCGGACGGCGCGGATCACACGGTGGCTATCACCGCCAGGGTCAGGCGCGAGATGCAGACCAGCCGGTCGGCGGCGTCCTCTATCCGGATCTCCCAGACCTGGGTGCGCCCGCCCACGTGCAGCGGCCGCGCGGTGCCGGTGACGATGCCCTCGCGCACCGCGCGCAGGTGGTTGGCGTTGATCTCGACACCGACGCAGGCGCGGCCCTCGGGCACGCACAGATTGCCGCCGGTGCTGCCCAGCGTTTCGGCCAGCAGCACCGAGGCACCGCCGTGCAGCAGGCCGTAGGGCTGGCGGGTTCGCGCGTCGACCGGCATGGTCGCGCGCAGGAAATCCGGGCCGATCTCGGTGAAAACGATGCCCAACGGCTCCATCGCGGTGTCGCGCGAGAGCGCATTGAGCTGCTCGAGGCTGACGCGGTGGAGGAACGGGCTCGGGGCGGCAGCGGCAGTGTGATCGGTCATCGAACCACGATATCGCAGCAGGGGCAGGCCAGCCGATGAGCGGCCGGCGGACGGGCTACGGGGAGAGGGGCGCAGCACGCCCGCCTGGGACGCCGGCAAAACACAAGGGGCCGTGGATCAACCAGGTGGCGACGGCGCGGCCGTGCACCGGGCGCCATGCCTTACGCACAGCGAAACAGGCGCTGGTTGGAAAGACGGGCGTAACGGCGGCTGCAGCCGTAGCCGCTGCTGCTGCCGTAACCGATGCCGAAATCGCGCTGGCGATGATTGGCGCGGGGCTGAGCGGTGGCAACCGGGGTCATGGAGTGGCGAGCGAAGGTGCGCGGAGCGTTCATCGGGGTTTCCTGCGAAAAAGGGGCGAGTGGGCGGAGCGATCGGCGGCGGGGTGTCAGACCAGGCGGAACAGACGCGGAGCGGCCGGAGCGGCGTACTGGCTGCTGCGGCCGTAACCGCTGCTGCGGCCGTAGCCGATGCCGAATTCACGGGTGCCGTGGCTGGCGGGAGCGCGGGCGGCGGAGCGGCCGAAGACCGGGGCGGAGACGTTGCGTTGGAAGCTGCGGGACGGGTTCATGGCGGGTTCCTGCGAAGAGGTGTGGGTTGGTGTGCTGGTAAAGTACAACACCTAACCAATCCCGCCATGGGCCGGAAGTCACCCCACCGAAGACCTACTGCAATCGGCGGGACGCGCACGACGGGATCCCCTATACGGATGGGTTCCGGCAGGGAAAGGTTGCAGTCGCACGGGCATGACCGACGGCAGGGGCCGTGCCTGCAAGGAGTAGCAGGAAGCGAAGCGATCCGCCTCATCCGTAGCGGCCTGCCGACAGGCACTGCAGCCACGAACACCCCTCGCGCGCTCTCCGGGAAGGTACGCTTTTGATGTCCCGAGTCCCGAGTCCCGAGTCCCGAGTCCCGAGTCCCGAGTCCCGAGTCCCGAGTCCCGAGTCCCGAGTCCCGAGTGCCGAGTCCCGAGTCCCGAGTCCCGAGTTCCGCCGACCCAGACCCAGACCCAGACCCAGACCCACGCACTACAGAATCGGCGCGAGCCCCGCCCCGAACGCGGTGAAGATCCGCGTACTCAAGCCCTTGAAGCCCAGGTCGACCTCGGGGAAGTCGCCGACCGGCCGGTAGCAGTCGCGGAAGCCCGGCTCGTCGCGATACAGCGGCATCGGGCAGTCCGGGCCGGGCACGAACTCGTAGCTGGTGGCGTAGCGCACCGGCCACAGATCGAAGATCGGCAGGTACTCGGAGACCTTGGCCAGCGAATACTCCAGCCCGGACAGCACCGGCAGCTTGTCGCGCCGCGCGATGGTCCAGGAGTTGGCCGGGGCGATATCGCGGCGGATGCTGGTCGCCAGCGCACGTGCAAACGCGACGTCCTCGATCACCACCGCGCTCTCGGTGTTGTAGTGGTCCCCGCGCGGGTCGAAGTTGTGGGTGCCGATCACGCCGACGCGCTCGTCGATCACCAGCGACTTCGCATGCAGGCCGATGCGCACGCCGGCACGCTTGAGCGGTACCGGCTCGTTGGCGCGGCGCGAGGCATAACGCAGCGCAGCGTACTCGCGCGACAGGGCGCGGCGGTAGTGATTGCGCCCGATCGCGCTGCGGCGGTCGTAGCGCTGGCGCATCGACCGCCGGTCGATGCCGCTTGCGTCGGTATCCGTGCCGGTGCCGCCGGCGTCGGGCGGCGCCAGCGATGGCAAAGCCGCGCCGGTGGCGGCGATGTCGATCGGCGCATCCATCGGAAACGGCTTGTACTCGTAGATGTCGAAATCGAAGTCGCGCAGGTAGCGACGTTTGTACTTGTGCGACAGCGCGTAGACGATGAACGCATCGGTCGCGGCCAGGCTGTTGGTCGATACGACCATCCGCGGCGGATGCGGACGCGCCTGCAGCTCGCGGAACAGATCCTGCGCCGACTTCGACAGCACCAGGTACGGCGTTTGCAGCAACACCTCCTCCTGCGCGGAGGCGATCAGCTCGCGCAGTGAATCGCTGGCAGCGCCGTTGCCGAGGGTGCCATCGTGGTGCTTGTCGGGCGAATCGGAGATGTAGCGCACCTCGCCGACCGCGATCGCGCGGTCGACCAGCTCGCTCTCCACCATGGCGCTGTCGTCGGCGTCGCGCCGCATCGCGGCGGCACGCGCGGGGCGCTGGTACTGCGTCGGCGGCAGTGCCGGCGCGCCGTGGGCGAGCAGGTGCCGGCCGACGTCGTAGAGCCGCTCGACCGCGATGCTGCGGTGGTCGTCCCAGAACAGTTCGAACCCGCTGCGCATCAACCGCGCGGTCGGTCCAGCGACCAGCAGGTCGCGGTCGCGGAAATTGAACCGCTCATCCCAGTCGTAGTAGTCGTCCTGGTAGTTGCGCCCGCCGGTGATGCCGATCGCGCCGTCGATCAGCAGCAGCTTGTTGTGCATGCGCTGGTTGAGCCGCCGCCAGCAACATGCCGCCGCCAGCACGTACTGTGGATTGCTGATGCGCGCGCGCTGCAGCAGCGGGTTGTACAGCTTGAGTCGGAAGTTGGCGTGCGCGCCGGCCAGCGCCGCGAGCGTGTCGACGTGTTCCAGGCCGGACAGCTGGTCCATCAGCAGACGCACGCGAACGCCGCGGCGCGCGGCGGCGAGCAGCTCGTTGAGTACCAGCCGGCCGGCATCGTCCTCGGCGAAGATGTAGGTCTGCAGGTCGATGGTGGTGGTCGCGCTGCGGATCAGGTTGATCCGCACGAGCAGCGCCTGCGGGCCCTGATCCAGGATCAGCGCATAGTGGCGCGGGGCGTCGGGCGTGGACTCGGCGAACGCGCGCCCGGCCAGCGCACGCAGCGGCGAGGGCTGGGCGCAGGCGTCAATGGCCTGGCAGTCGACCTGCTGCGAGCGGGCCGCGACGGCGATCGACGCGGCCCGCTCGCGCTCGCCCTGCGACAGGGTGGCGCAGGCCGGGGACAGCAGCACCAGCAGCAGCACGAGGGCCCGCAGCGCGTGGCGCAAGCGGACGCGACTGTCGGCGGGTGCGAATGCGGGGCGGAGCGAATCGGAGCCGGTCACACCAGGGTCCACGGGGGTTGGGGCGCGCAGCTTATCGCTCCGCATCGTCTAGCCGCACGCGCAGGCTGAACCGCACGCGATCGCCGAGCACCAGCTTCCAGCCGTCCAGTCCATAGTCGCCGCGGCTGACGCTGCCCTCGGCGACCACGTCGCAGTCGATGCCGGGGCGCGCGCAGCTCGCCGGTGTGAGCGTGAAGCTCTCGAGCCGGCTGGTCCCGTGCATCGACAGGAGCCCGCGCAGCTCACCGCCGTGGTGTGCGAGCGCGGCATGGTGCGGCTCGGACACGAACTCGATCAGCGGGTGCCGCTGCGCATCGAAGAACCCGTCGCCGCGCGCGATTGCGGTGTAGCGCTCGGATTCGCCGACCTCCACCGCGTCGGTCGCCAGGCGGATGTGCACCTGGTGTCGGCCGTCGGGCAGCACGCGCAGCTCACCGTCGTACTGCGGAAAGGCGCCCTGCACCCGCTGGCCCCAGCGCGTGCGCAACTCGAAGCCGAAGCGCGTATGTCCCGGATCGAACCCTATGGCCGGGTGCTGCGCCGCATCCCGCGCCGGCGTGGTCCACGGCAACACACACAAAAGTGCCAGGCATCCCAGCCTCAGGCTCGGCGTCACGGCCACCAGAACGCGCTGAGCTGGGCGATGCCCGGCTCCAGCGCGGTGTCGTCGGGCAGCGCCAACACCGCGATGCCGCCCGGCGGCATGCCACGGTAGTCGCCGGACTGGCCGCTGTGCAGCAGCGCGGCGAGGCGCTCGAAGCCGGGGTTGTGGCCGACCAGCATCAGCCGGCCGACTTCGAGGTGGCTGTCGGCCAGCGCGATCAGCGTGCCCGGCGTGGCTTCGAAGATCGACGGCTCGATGCGCTGGTCGACATAGCCGATCACCCCGAGCACCGCCTCCAGCGTCTCGCGCGCGCGCCGCGCCGGCGAGCACAGCACGCAGTCGGGCACCAGCCGGTTCTCGGCCAGCCAGCGTCCGGCGGCCTCGGCCTCGGTCAGTCCCTCGGCCGAGAGTGCGCGGTCGAGATCGGCCTGGCCGCTGATGGCCGGTTCGGCATGGGCGTGGCGCAGCAGGATCAGTTCGCGCATAGGTTTTTTGAGGCCGGGAATGAGGGGAACGGAAAACATGGAACATGGAGCATGGAACATGCAACATGGAACAGGAGCATCGCACTCGGCAGCGGGGTGGCGCCGGATTTGAGGTTCGAGAATCGAAGGTACTGCAGAAACACGCCGTGACGACGAGTCGCGGACAAAGCGCGCCACGTCCGTTCCCCGTTTCCGGCCCCCGCCTTTTCTGTTTCCCGCTACTTCCTGAGCCAGCGCAACAGCGGCTGCCAGTCGGCCTGGTGCTCGCGGACCTGCGCGGAGTGGTAGTCGAACAGGCTCTTGCCGAGGCCGCACATGAGGACGTAGGCCTGGCTGTCGCGCAGTTGCGCCACCACCGGATACGGCCACGCGCGCAACAGCTCGATCGCCTGCTGAGAGGCGTTGGTCCACGGCTTGAGCTTGTTGCCGACCAGTCCGACCCGCAGCTCGCCGCGGCGCACGCGCGGGTGCTGGGCCAGCGTGTCCAGGAACGGCACCGTCGCCTCGATGTCGAGCATCGAAGGCTGCACCGGCACCACCACGGCATCGGCGGTGTCCAGGAAGGTGTCGAGGTCGCCGGCCATCGCGCCGGCGCGCGCGTCGATGAACAGCCGCTGGGTGTCATCGGGCAGATGCTTCTGCCAGCCCTTGCGGCGGGTGCCGTCGAGCGGCAGCACCGCGCTGTCCAGATCGGCCCGCCGCTGCGCCCAGCGCGTCGAGGAGCCCTGCGGGTCGGCGTCCAGCAGGACGGTGTTGCATCCATCGAGCGCCGCTTGCGCGGCAAGGTGGGTGGCGATCGTGGTCTTGCCGACGCCCCCCTTGGAACTGGCCACCAGCACGGTCTTCATCCAACCCCCTTTGGCTGCTGCTCCCGGACGGGACCTGCAGCGTACACCGCGGGCCGTGGGGGCGGCCATCGCGGCCTGGATCAGTCGCGGGCGGGGGGGCGCCCGGTGGTGATCAGGCTGCGCAGGCGCTCGTTCTCGGGCAGCCAGCCGTCCGGCGGCGCCAGCGGGCTGCCGGCCGCGGCGAGCACGCCCTCGAGCGCGGCCATCTCGCCCTTGCGCCATGACGTGAGGATGTAGTCCGCGGGCGCTTGCGCATTCACCGGTTCCAGCCCGCTGTGCCACAGCCAGTGCAGCTCTCGCAGCCGTTCGCGCCAGTGCGCACCTTCGGGTGCATCCGCGGTCAGGCGCACCAGGCTGGCAAGCGCCAAGGCACGCGAGATCAGCAACTCGCTCTGAGCCATCCGGGTGTAGATCCCGATGCAGTCCGGGTGCCGCCGTGCGGGGGCCGGCACATCGTCTTCGGCGATGCAGGCATGGCGCAGCCGCGCGTAGGTGGGCAGCACCACTGCGGTGGTGAGCGCCATGGCATGCATCGCGGTCATGTCGCGCCGGCCGACCGGGCGCGCCAGGCCCATGTCCGATGCCATGGCCGTGGCCAGGCGGGGCGACATCGGCGGAGCATCGGCCTGGTCGAGTGCGTCATAGAGCAGCAGGCCGAGCTCGCCCAAGGGCAGTTGGTAACGCCTTGCCGCCGCCGCCCGCGACAGGATCCGCTCGACTTCAGGCTCGTCGAGCGCGTCCCGCAGCTGCTGCAGCCATACCGCCGTGTTGTCGGGTGCGAGCCGCTGCAAGCGCTGCATGGCCGCGTGCGGATCGCAGCCGGCGGCGGCCTTCGCGCCGGGACAGTCGAGCGCTTCCATCCACGCCACCAGGGGATCGTCCGGGCCGAGCCGCCGGGCCGCGGCGAATGCCGTCGTCGCAGCGTCGGTGGTCCATTCCCCAGCCGCTTCGCCGCCCTCGAGCTGGTACGTCGGCGCGAGCAGGGCCGCCGCCAGCTGGTCGCGCGGGTCCTGCGAGATCATCAGCCCGCGCACCTGCTGGCCGATGGCGGCGACGTTGTCGCGGTGCCACTGCCTGATCTCGGCCTGGGCGTCGGGCTCGTGCCGCGGCCGGGCCGCCTCGGCCGCGCAGATCGCCTCGACACGCGCCCCGCCCCCGGTCACGCCCGGATGCCTCGCCAATGCCTGCCGGGCTTCGGCGCAAGTGGTGACGCCTGCGAACGCCTGCCCCGGGTCGCTGCTCGCGTCGCCTGCCCAGGCGCTGCCACCGCAGATGCCTGCCAGCACCATCCATCCATGGAAACGCAGACGCATCCCGCTCTCCTTGCATGCGGCGCCAATGCCGCCGGCCCAATCTAGCATCGACGGCGGATCAGCCGACCGCCACCCGCGCCCACAGCGGCAGGGTCAGCAAGGACAACAGCACGCCATAGCCGACCATCGCCGCGGCCAGGCGCGGCGCGAGATTGTGCGCGATCGCCAGTGCGGCGGCGGTGATCATCGAGGGCATCGCCGCTTCCAGCACGGTGGTGCGCGCCATGTCGCCGTGCAGGCCCAGCAGCGGCACCAGCAACCAGGCCAGCGCCGGCATCACCGCAAGCTTGAGCAGCAGCCCGGCGGCGAGCGGCTTGAGCTCATCGCGCGGCAGCGCCAGTTTCACCGATAACCCAATCGTCAGCATTGCCAGCGGCAGCAGCGCGTCCGACAGCCGCTGCAGCGCGCCGGCGATCCACGACGGCGGCGCGGCCGGCATCACGGTCAGGGCGATCAGCAGCGCCCACAGCGGCGGGAACCGCGCCGCGCGCAGCAGCATCTCGCGCGCGCCGGGCGCGGTGTCGCCGCTGTAGCGCGCCAGCACCCACAGGCCGAAACTCGACATGATCAGGAACGCGCCGAACTGGTCGTAGACCACCGCGTAAGGCAGTGCGTCCTCACCGATCAGCGCGCGCGTCAGCGGATAGCCGAGGAAGCTGGTATTGCCCAGCGCGACGGTCAGCAGCAGCACCGCGTGCTCGTCCCGGCGCAATCCCAGCCAACGTGTCAGCGTGCCGACCAGCAGCACGGTGGCGACCAGCAGCAACCACGGCACCGCGACGATCCCCAGCAGCTCCGGCGCCAGTTCCAGTCGCGGCGCGTAGCGCAGCACCGCCGCCGGCAGGCACACGTACAGCACGACCAGGTTCAGCACCTGCGCGGCATCAGCCGGCAGCACGCGCAGGCGCTGCAACAGGTAACCCAGCGCCAGCATCGCCAGCACCAGGGCGAAGGCGTCGAAAGCCATTGTGGCTCCTTGGGGCGAAGGTGGATGGTGCACCGGTTTTTCAGGCGGCGCTGGAGGCTGCGCGTGGGCAAGGACTGGCAGCGGGCGGGCGCGGGTGGATGGGGTGTCTACCTGGACGTGCTCAATCTGCTTGAATTAGATGACCACGATATCGACTACTTCTACGCGTCGCGACTGCGTGGCGAGCCGGTCGACGGCATCGAGGACATCCACTACCACGTGTTCGAACCGCGCTCGCTGCGGTTGAGTCTGCGTTACCGGTTCTGAGCAGGAAGCAAATCCCCCTTGGTCCGTTTTTTCAAAGGGGGAAATAGTCCGTAGTCCATAGTCCGTAGGACGGGTCGAGCGTCAGCGATACCTAGCTCCCGCCGCCGCACCAACCCACCGGCGACCGGCATCCTGCAGGAGCGCTCCATGGGCGCGATGCCTTTGCTCCGCCCGGCCGAAAAGCATCGCGCCCATGGGGCGCTCCTACAGTTCAGCGGACTCTCCGCGGCACCCTTACCAGTTGGATTTTCCGCGGCACCCTCACCAGCTGGGCGGATTCTCCGCAGCACCTCTACCAGCTGGGCGGATTCTCCGCCCAGGCCGCCTGCACTTCGGCGAGGGTCGCGCGCTCTTCGGCGGTCCAGGTCGGCAGCAGGCTTGCGAAGGCCTCGCTGCTGCGCCACTGCCGCGGTTCGGTGCGGACCGCGGCGGCGTACCACTGCACCGCCTCGTCCTGGCGATCCAGCGTCCACAACACCAGGGCCAGGGTCTGCGGCATCCACTGCGCGGTGACGTTGCGCGACAGCAGCAGGGTGCGCCAGCTGTCGAGTGCCGCAGCGTGGTCGCCGGTGCGGTACAGGTCCCAGCCGTAGTTCCACATCACCGGCCGGTACAGCCCGTCGCTGGTGCCCAGCAGTCGCAGCGCGCGTGCGTACAGCTCGCGGCCGAGCTCGGGCCGGCCGCCGGCCATCGCGATGTGGGCCAGCTGCGCGGTCTCGGCAGCGGCGCGCGGGTCGCGCTCGATCGCCTTGAGGAGTTGCTCGACCGCGGCGTCGCCGGTCGCCGAGACCGCGACCACCGCGCGCGTCGCGCTGGCGTCCTCATCGAAATAGAACTCGGCGGGCCGTGGCAGGCTCTGCGCCGAGGCGGTGCCGCAAGCGGCCAGCGCGACCGCAAGTAGAAAACAACGTATCTGCATGAAAATAGTCCCCTGTAGTGCCCGCGCATGCTACCGGTACGAGGCTCGGCGGCCGGGCGGCTGTTACAATTCCGGGGCTTTGCCCGCCGTTTTGTTAACGGCCGCGCGGGCCTCGTCTGAAGATCCTTCCGACGCGCGCACGCCCCTGACGACCTGCCACCTCCGCGGCCGTGCCGCGCCGGAGCCATGCCCATGTCCCGCACCGCCGAACTGAACTCGCCCTCCCCGGCGGGGCTTTCCTGCACCGCCACGCCGGCAGGCGCGGCGGCTGCCTGCCCGCTGCTGGACGAGGGCTACACGCTCGAGCACAAATACAGCCGGCAGGACGGGCGCATCTATCTGTCCGGGGTGCAGGCGCTGGTCCGTCTGCCGCTGATGCAGCGCTTGCGCGACCAGGCCGCCGGGCTCGACACCGCCGGCTTTATCTCCGGGTATCGCGGCAGCCCGCTGGGCGGGTTCGACCTGGAGCTGTGGCGCGCTAAGAAGCATCTGGAAGGCGCCGGGGTCAGGTTCACCCCGGGCCTGAACGAGGATCTCGGCGCGACCATGGTCTGGGGCACCCAGCAGACCAACCTGTTCGAGGGCGCCAAGGTCGAAGGCGTGTTCGGCATGTGGTACGGCAAGGGCCCGGGGGTGGACCGCAGCGGCGACGTGTTCAAGCACGCCAATGCCGCCGGCACCAGCAGGCTCGGCGGCGTGCTGGCGCTGGCCGCCGACGACCACGCCTGCCGCAGTTCGACCCTGCCGCACGGCTCGGAAGGCGAGTTCAGCAGCGCGATGATGCCGATCCTCAACCCGGCCGGGGTGCAGGACATCCTCGACATGGGTCTGCTGGGCTGGGCGATGAGTCGCTACACCGGCCGCTGGGTCGGCTTCAAGACGATCGCCGAGACGGTCGAGTCCTCCGCCTCGGTCGACGTCAACCCGCTGGCGCGCACCATCGTGCTGCCAGAGGACTTCGAGATGCCGCCCGGCGGGCTCAACATCCGCTGGCCCGACCCGCCGCTGGACCAGGAGATGCGCCTGCACCAGTACGCGGTGAAAGCCGCGCAGGCGTTCGCACGGGCCAACGGCATCGACCGCATCGTGCTCGATTCGCCGCAGGCGCGGCTGGGCATCATCACCACCGGCAAGTCGTACCTCGACGTGCTGCAGGCGCTGGAGTACCTCGGGCTGGACGCGCGCACGTGTTCCGAGCTCGGGATCCGGGTGTACAAGGTCGGCATGACCTGGCCGTTGGAGCCGGTCGGGCTGCGGGATTTCGCACGTGGCCTGCAGGACATCCTGGTGGTCGAGGAGAAACACGCCTTCATCGAGAGCCAGATGAAGGAGTCGATGTACAACTTCGACGGCGGCGCCCGTCCGAGCATCGTCGGCAAGTACGACGAATCGGGCGAGTGGATCCTGCCCAGCACCGGCGAGCTGACCCCGGCCCGGATCGCGCGGGTGATCGCGCGCCGCATCCAGCGGCTCAAGCTGGTCGACGGCGGCCACAGCGAGCACATGGAAACCGTGCTGCGCTGGATGGCCGACAAGGAAGGCGAGCTGGCATTGCCGCGAGCCAGTTTTCCGCGAGTGCCGCACTACTGCGCGGGCTGTCCGCACAACACCTCCACCGCGGTGCCGGAAGGCTCGCGCGCGCTCGGCGGCATCGGTTGCCACTACATGGTCACCTGGATGGACCGCAGCACCGAGACCTACACCCACATGGGCGGCGAAGGCGTCACCTGGGCCGGGCAGGCGGCGTTCACCGCCACCGAGCACGTATTCCAGAACCTCGGCGACGGCACCTACTTCCACTCCGGCTCGCTGGCGATCCGCCAGTCGATCGCCGCCGGGGTCAACATCACCTACAAGATCCTCTACAACGACGCGGTCGCGATGACCGGCGGCCAGCCGGTCGACGGCACGCTGTCGGTGCCGCAGATCGCGCAACAGGTGCGCAGCGAAGGCGTGCAGACCATCGTGCTGCTGTCGGACGACATCGACAAGTGGAGTGACCGCAGCATCTTCCCGGACGGGGTCGAGTTCCTCGACCGCAAGCACCTGGACGACGCGCAAAAGCGCCTGCGCCAGGTCAAGGGCACGTCGGTGCTGATCTTCGACCAGACCTGCGCGACCGAGAAGCGCCGCCGCCGCAAGCGCGGCAAGCTCAAAGATCCGGCCAAGCGCGTCATGGTCAACAGCCTGGTCTGCGAAGGCTGTGGCGACTGCGGCCAGAAGTCCTTCTGCGTCGCGGTGCTGCCCAAGGAGACCGAGTTCGGCCGCAAGCGCGAGATCGACCAGTCCAACTGCAACAAGGACTACTCCTGTGTGAGCGGCTTCTGCCCCAGCTTCGTCACCGTCGAGGGCGGCGGGCTGCGCAAGAAGAAGGCCGCGTCGGCCAAAGACCGCCTGAGCGACCTGCCGATGCCGACCCTGCCCGCGCTCGAGCGGCCATGGAACATCCTGATCACCGGCGTCGGCGGCACCGGCGTGGTCACCATCGGTGCGCTGCTCGGCATGGCCGGGCACCTGGAAGGCAAGGGCGCCAGCGTGCTGGACCAGACCGGCCTGGCGCAGAAGGGCGGCGCGGTCACCACCCACATCCGCATCGCGCCTTCACCGGCCGACATCTTCGCGGTGCGCATCGCCGCGGGCGAGGCGGACCTGGTGCTCGGCTGCGACATGGTGGTGGTCAACGACTACTGGGCGCTGTCGAAGATCCGCGGCGGGCGCTCGCGCGTGGTGCTCAACAGCTACGAGGCGATGCCCGGCACGTTCACCACGCGCCCGGACATGCAGTTTCCGGCGGCCGACATCATCGACGCGGTCAAGGTTGCGCTCGGCGGCGAGGCGGCTCAGGCATCGGATTTGATGGTGGTCGACGCGACCCAGCTGGCGACCGCGCTGCTCGGCGACGCGATCATGTCGAACCTGTTCATACTCGGCTACGCCTGGCAGCAGGGCTTGGTGCCCTTGTCGCTGGAGGCGATCATGCGCGCGGTCGAACTCAACGGTGCCGCGGTCGAGATGAACAAGACCGCGTTCGCCTGGGGCCGTCTGGCGGTCATCGACCCCGATGCCGTGGCCGACGCCGCCGGCCTGGTGCGCAACGTGCCGACACCGGCCGAAGCCACCCCGCACGCGCTGCCGATGCTCTCGCCCGGCGAGTGGGAGGGCCACGAGTCGGGCAGCGCCTCGGCGCCGCGCGCCAGCCGCACCGGCGACGAGCTGCGCCACGTGCCCGAGCATGCCGTCGATGGCAGGGCCGGGCACGGCGGCGGCACCGTCGCGTTCCTGCCGCTGGACGACGCGCGCCTGTCGCGCTCGCTCGACGAACTCATCGAGCGCCGGGTGGCATTCCTCACCGATTACCAGAACGCCGCCTACGCCGCGCGTTACGCCGGCCTGGTGTCGAAAGTGCGCGATGCCGAAGCCCGGCGCGCGCCCGGCAACACCGACCTGACCGAAGCGGTCGCGCGCTACGCATTCAAGCTGATGGCCTACAAGGACGAGTACGAGGTCGCGCGGCTGTACACCAGTGGCGAGTTCCGGCGACAGCTGGAGCAGCAGTTCGAGGGCGACTACAAGCTCAGGTTCCACCTCGCCCCGCCGCTGCTGGCCAAAAAGGATGCGCAGGGGCGGCTGGTCAAGCGTGAGTTCGGACCGTGGCTGTTCACCGCGTTCAGGCTGGTGGCGAAGCTGAAGTTCCTGCGCGGCGGGCCGCTGGACGTGTTCGGCTACACCGACGAACGCCGGAGCGAGCGGCGGCTGATCGAGGCGTACTTCGGCACGATCGACGGGCTGCTCGGCACGCTGGACCGCGGCAACGTGGACCTCGCCGTGCAGATCGCCAGCGTGCCCGAACACATCCGCGGCTTCGGGCACGTCAAGCACGCGCACCTGGAGCGTGCCCAGGCGCGCGAGGCCGAATTGCTGGCGCAATGGAGCAATCCGCTGCGGCTGGTGCAGGTGGCCTGATTGCGGCAGCCGAGCAAGCTCGGCTCTACCCCGGCATCGCGTCGCTGGTCGACACCGCGCCTTCCGTAGGAGCGCCCCATGCTTGACGAAGGCATGGGGCGCGACGGCGCTCGGCTTGCCGCGCCTTGTACCGATTTCGGGTCGCGCCCCATGCTCTCGTCAAGCATGGCCCTCATCAAGCGTGGGCGTTCCTGCAAAGGCGCTGTTGCGATCTCAGCGCACCCGGAACAACCCCGCGCCCGGGTTGTCGCGGTCGTCGGTCTCGCGGGTCTGGATGTAGGGCGACCCATAGGCCTCCTGGATGCTCGGGAGCGCCTGCTCCCAGTCCATCCGCGCCTCGGCGCCGCCACGCTCCCAGTCCTGCCTGAGCTCGTCCTGCAGCGACTGGTCCCATGGGCGGTCGCCATAGCGCGTGCGTGCATGCACGCCGAAGCGGTACGCCGGGCGGTGCTCGTCGAAGTTGCGGTCGCCGTCCTCGCCGGCCGCCTCGAATTGCGACTGGAAGTGTTTGTCGCTGGCCTCGTAGGTGTCGTAGGTGCGATCGGCGCGCTCGTAGGAGTCGCGCGCCGCGGACTTGGCCTCATCCCAGCTCAGGCGTGACTCGCCACGGGCGCGCTCCCAATCTGCGCGCAGATCGTTCTCCGACCGCTCGAAAGCGCTGGGGCCGTGCTGCTCGCGCGCCTGCAGGCCGAAACCGTAGGCGGCGGCGAAGTCGCGGTCGAAGTCGTCGCCGGATTTTGCATGCGGACGGTTCTGGTGCTCGTTGCGCCAGTACTCCGTTTCACCGGTCGGGTCGATGCGCTCGGCCACGCCCTTGCCCGCCGCCGCACCGGCCACGACGCCGAGCCCGGCGCCGACGAGGGTGCCGATCGGACCGAACGCGGTACCTGCCAGCGCGCCGCCGGCCGCTGCGCCGGTGACGCCGCCGACCCCCACGCCGACCGGGTGCGAACCGGCCGCGCCGCTGATCGGGTCGCGGTTCATGTCGCGGTCCTGGTGCTGGCCGGATGGCTTCTGCTCCGATTGGTTCTGCTGGGAATGCATCTGCCGTGAAGGGTTCTGGTCGGTCTGGCTTTTTGGAGTGTGGCCGTGGCGGCCCATGTCCTGGTTGTTCATCTCGAAGTGCTCCGTTGCGAAGGCCGGTTGCGCTCCGGCGGGATCGGGCAAGCCTCGCGCATCGGCGGTTAACGACCCGTCGCCAGGACGTGATTTCCGGATGACGGGAATCCCGCCGGCGATGTCCTGCAATCCCGCTCGGCGGCGCGGCGGTCGGGGGTGCGCGCGTTATCGGTCGCGCGTGCATTCAGGTGCAGCGTCATGACGCGGTCTTGCCGCCGCAGCAGCGACGATCGCGCCATACGCCGCTGCAGGAACCACAGACATGAACCCCGAAAGCCAAACCCCATGGCCGGGCTGGTCGAGCCAGAAGACGCTGCTGCTGCCGCTGTCGCCAGACCGGTGGGCGCCGCCAACCGACGCGGTGGAGATCGATGGCCTCCACTTCGCGCCCAAGCGCGAACTGCACGTGACCCTGGTGGGCCGGCGCATCGGCCAGGCGTTGCACGCCGGTCTGGGCGAACGCCGCGTCCGCAGCAAGGCCGTGCGCGAGGCGTTCTGTGCGCTGGACTGGCGCTTCACCCGCACCCACGGACTGCACCGCCTGCAGAAGCGCGAGCAGATGGGACATGGCGCGGGACGCTGCATCGGCTCGATCGTCGAACTGATCGAGATGCCGGCGCTGGCGGTGTTCTACCGGACCATCGGCGAGCTGCTCGGCCGCGAGGTGCCGGTGCCGCCGGCGCACGTGACCCTGTACACCGCCGGCCGCGCCAAGGGCATCGGCGTGCCCGACGCCGCCACCCTGCGACGGCTCAGCCAGCGAGAGCTGAGCACCGTCGAAGTGGCGACCGCCTCGGTGCCGGCCGACGCCCCGAGCGGCCGCAGCCGCTCGCGCCGCGACCTGCACGGCGGCGCCGACGCACGCGCATGAGCCGCGCGCGGTAGGAGCGGCTTCAGCCGCGAACCGCAGTCGATCGCCGATGCCGAAACCCGGTCGCCATCAACTCCACCGCCGCAGGGTTTGCCTTCTGCGCGGCCTTCCGCCAGAAGCTCGCGGCTGAAGCCGCTCCTACAGAAGCCGCTCCTGCTCCTACAAAAGCTCCGCGCGGGCGGACCTCAGCGCGGCGCCAGGATCCGGCTCAAGCGATCCGGCGTGCCGTCGATGCGCTCCAGGTGCGGATAGCGCAAGCCGCCGCGGTAATCGATCGACACGGTGCGCACGACCTCGCCGTGCTGGACCACCAGCTCGACCGCGCTGCCATCGGCCTGCGCGGCTTCGATCGCATCGTCCAGCAGCCCGGTCTCGAACGCGTAGCCGTTGACCGCCAGCAGCGTGCTGCCCGAGGCGATGCCGGCGTCGAACGCCGGGCCGTCCCAGCGCACCGCGGTGACGCGGCCCTCGCCGGTGGACACCGTCAGCCCGAGCGAGGCGGTGTAGTCGGCGGTCTTGCGCGCCGTCAGCGCGGCCTTGTGGTACGCGCTCGGGGTGTCGGTGTAGACCAGCCGCCAGCCGCTCGCGGCCAGGCCGTCCAGCGGTGCGCCATGCGCGTCGAGCCGGCTGCGCAGGAAGCCGCGCCAGTCGTGTTCGGCGATGCCATCGAGCACCGCGACCACGTCCTCGAACGTGTACGGCACCACCTCCCAGCTCGCGTCATTGATGCCGAAGAACGCGCTGGCGAAATCGTCCAGCGAGCGTCTTCCGCCGCTGAGCTCGCGCAGCCTGGCATCCACCGCCAGCCAGATCAGCGCGCCGGCGTTGTAGTACTCCTCGCTCAGCTGGTAGCTGCGGTACGGCTGCGGCCGGCGCATCGCGATGATCGGGTCATGGGTGGTGTCCTGCACGCTGCGCCATGCCAGGCCGGGGCGGTCGCTGTCGTAAGTCGCGGCCACCACCGCCAGTGCATCGAGCGCGGTCTGCTTGTCCCACAGCCCCGAGCGCGCCGTCAGCACCTTGCCCCAGTACTGGGTCTGGCCCTCGTAGACCCACAGCAGGCTGTCGCGCATTGGCACGTGGAAGCTCGGCGTGGACAGCCCGGCCGGGCGGCGGAACTTGCCGTTCCACGAGTGCACGAATTCGTGCGGCAGCAGTTCGCGACGGGCGATGTTGGCGTCCCAATCGGTGAAGAACCCCGGCGCCACGCCATTCTCGCTGGAGCGGTGATGCTCCAGGCCGTTGCCGCTCATCTGGTCCGACAGCGACAGCAGGAAGTCATAGTGGTCGAAATGTTTCGAGTCGAACAGCTTGTAGGCCTGCTCGACCATCGCCCGGTGGCTGGCGATCTGCGCCTGGCTGTACTCCAGGTACTTCGGCGCGTCGGCGACGATGTCGAGCCTCACCGGCACCGCCGCGCCCGGGTCGAGATCGACCTGGCTGAAGTAGCGCCCGGCGTAGACCGGCGAGTCCTGCAGCGTCTCGAAGCTGACCGTGCCGTAGCGCAGCGTGTCGCCCTCGCGTGCCTGCAGTTCCAGCGCGGTGCCGGCCTGCCAGCCGGCCGGCAGCACCAGGCTCGGCGTGACCTGGATCCGGCTGACGTAATGCCCGGCCGGATACAGCGCCACCGTGCCCCACTCCAGGTTGAGCATGTCACGCGTCATCACCACCCGGCCCTGGTTGCCGGCGGTCGAGGTCAGCATGTCGAACTCGACATCCAGCGAGCCCACCCCCGCCGGCACGTCGATGGTGAACGCGTAGACATCGCCCGGGTCACGGGTCCAGGCGATGCGCTCTCCGTTGCCGCTGACCCTGAGCCCGGCAAGCTTGTGGATCGGACCGTCCGGGCGATGCTTGCCGGGGATCCACTTGGGAAACAGCAAGGTCAGCGGGCCGGCCTGCACCGGGATCTGCTGGCGTACATGGAACACCCGCCGCGCCAGATCGGTCGCATCGACCGTCAGCGACAGCGTGCCCGGATAGGCGACGTCGGCCGGCGCGGCGGCTGCTGCCGGCGCCTGCGCCAGCACGGCCGAGCACGGCCACAGTCCGGCAAGCAGCACCGGCAGCACCACGGATGACAAGCGCAACAACGACATCGGCAACTCCACGCGAACAGGAATGACCCCATCCTACCGGTACCCTTTGCACGAAGATCCGCCCCGACCCGTGTAGGAGCGGCTTCAGCCGCGACCCAGAACCGTCCGCCGACGTCGCGGCCGGTCATGCGGCGCGACCTGCACGAAAAGCTCGCGGCTGAAGCCGCTCCTACAAACGCCCAGGTACAGGGGTGATGGTCAGCGCCGCCAGACCAGGCAGCGGTTGTTGGCCGGCATCTCCGCGTCCTCGACCAGGCGCAGCCCGATGCCTTGCGCCAGCCGGTCCACCGCCTCGAAGTCACGGATGCCCGAAGCCGGATCGCGGGCCTGCAACCAGTCATCGAATTCACGGTTGCTGGGGCTGCTGTACGCACCGCCGTAGTTGAACGGTCCATACACCACGAGCGTCGCGCTCTCGCCCAGCACAGTGTCCACGCCGGCAAAGAACGCCTCGACCTCGGGCCAGCCCATGATATGCAGCGTGTTGGCGCTGAAGACCGCGTCGAATGTCGGGCTTGCTTCTCCCGCGGTGCCGCCGGAGGGTTGTGCCGGCTTGAGAGCGGGCAGAAGCCAGGGCGTCACCGCCACATCGAGCTCCACCGGCGCCGGCGTATTGGCCAGTGCCGCCTCGTCCAGCCACGCCTGTATCCCTGGCAGATGCTCCGCGCGATCCGAGCACTGCCACGTCAGCCACGGCATCGCCGCGGCGAACCACACCGCGTGCTGGCCGGTGCCGCTGCCGATCTCCAGCACGCGGCGGCACTCGGCGAACTGCTGGAGCAGCACCGGCAGGATCGGTTCGCGGTTGCGCTCGCACGCGGGCGAGAACGGTTTGTCAGTCATGAAGCCTCCGCAGTGCCTTTGTAGGAGCGGCCCATGGCCGCGAGCTCTTCGGTCCGTTCGCGGCGGCGTGGTGTGTGGCCGTTGCGTCGCGGCGATAGGCCGCTCCTACAAGGCACCTACCGCCCCGCCACGATGCTCAACGCCACCGCCTCGGCCGCCTTGATGCCATCGACGCCGGCCGACAGGATTCCGCCGGCGTAGCCCGCGCCCTCGCCGGCCGGAAACAACCCGCGCGTATTGAGACTCTCGCCGTCGCCGCCGCGGGTGATGCGCACCGGCGAGGAGGTGCGCGTCTCCACCCCGGTCAGTACCGCATCGTCCATCGCGAAGCCCTTGAGTTGCCGGTCGAATGCCGGCAGCGCCTCGTGAATCGCGCTGATCGCGTAATCCGGCAGTGAGTGGGCGAGACTGCCCAGCCGCACGCCGGGCGTGTACGAGGGCAGCACCGCGCCGAATCCTTGCGACGGTCGGTCACGCAGGAAATCCCCCACCAGTTGCCCCGGCGCCTCGTACTCGCCGCCGCCGAGCTCGAACGCCAGCGATTCCCAGTGCCGCTGCAGCGCGATGCCCGCCAAGGGACCTTCACCGTAGGCGGCGTAATCGGCCGGCGTGATCCCGCACACGATCGCCGCATTGGCGTTGCGCTCGTTGCGCGAATACTGGCTCATGCCGTTGGTGACCACGCGCCCCGGCTCGCTGGCTGCCGCGACCACGGTGCCGCCCGGACACATGCAGAAGCTGTACACCGAGCGCCCGTTGCGGCAGTGGTGCACCAGCTTGTAGTCGGCCGCGCCGAGCAGCGGATGCCCGGCTTGCGGCCCGAATCGCGCCTGGTCGATCAGCGACTGCGGATGCTCGATGCGAAAACCAATCGAAAAAGGTTTCGCCTCCACGAACACCCCGCGCTCATGCAGCATCGCAAAGGTATCGCGCGCGCTGTGGCCGAGCGCCATCACCACCTGGTCGGCGCGCAGCTGCGTGCCATCGGCCAGCGTCACCCCGCGCACGTGGCGGCTGCCATCAGCGGTGGTTTCGACCAGCACGTCGTCGACGCGGCTGGAAAAACGGATTTCGCCGCCGAGCGACTCGATCGTCGCGCGCATGTGCTCGACCATCGACACCAGCCGGAAGGTGCCGATGTGCGGCTTGCTGACGAACGCGATCTCCTCCGGCGCGCCGGCCTTGATGAACTCGGCCAGCACCTTGCGCCCGTGGTGCAGGCGGTCGGAGATCTGGCTGTACAGCTTGCCGTCCGAAAACGTTCCCGCACCGCCCTCGCCGAACTGCACGTTCGACTCCGGGTTCAGCACCTTCTTGCGCCACAGCCCGAAGGTGTCCACCGTGCGCTCGCGCACCGCCTTGCCGCGCTCCAGGATGATCGGGTTGAAGCCCATCTGCGCCAGCACCAGCCCGGCGAAGAGCCCGCACGGACCCATGCCGATCACCAGCGGCCGCAGCGGCAGGTTGTCGGGCGCGCGTGCGACGAACTTGTAGGTCGTGTCGGGCGTGGGCACGACCCTGCCGCCTGCTCTCGCATCCAGTGACGGCCGCCGCAGGATCTCCGCCTCGCGCGGCGTCTCCACATCGACCGAGTAGATCAGCACGATCGCCCCGCGTCGGCGCGCGTCGTAGCTGCGCTTGGCGATGGTGTAGCCGCTCAGCTCACCGGCGCGGATGCCGAGCCGCGCCAGGATCGCCTCGCTGAGCGCCGATTCGGCGTGATCCAGCGGCAGCTTGATGTCGGTGAGTCGGAGCATGGACAGGATCTAGGTCTGTGTCTTTGAAAAGGAAGCTGGCTTATGGCGCGGCAATATCCGCATCTTCCGCGCGTGTCATCAGCGTATAGAGCGGCTGGTTGATGTAGTAGTTGCTGCGGCCAATCTTGCGCTTGTGCAGGAAGTCGCCTGCCACCAACGCATCCAGATACTTGGTGGCGGTGATACGTGATACGCCCAGGTTGCGCTGGATGAATTCGATCTTGGTGTAAGGGCGGCTGAAAAGGTTGTTGATCAGGTCCTGACTGTAGAACTTGTGATTGGCACGAATGCGCTGCTTGTAGTCCTGCAGCAGGATCTTGATGCCCTGGATGGTGGCGACCGTTTCTCGCGCGGTGCGATCGACCGCCGTCAGCATGTACAGCACCCAGTCCTCCCAGGCGTCGTGCTCTCGCACGGGTTGCAGAAGACGGTAGTAGTCGGGCTTGGTGCGGACGATGTGGCGGCTCAGATACAGCACCGGAATATCCAGCAGGCCTTCTTTCACCAGATACAGCACATTGATGATGCGTCCGGTGCGGCCGTTGCCGTCGTAGAACGGATGGATACTTTCGAATTGGTGGTGGATCAGCGCCATGCGGATCAGCGGGTCGGCATCGAAGGCGGGCTGGTCGTGGATGAATTGCTCCAGATCCCCCATCAGTTCGCGTACTGCATACGACTCCTGCGGCGGGGTGTAGACGATCCGGCCGGCACCGTCTTTGAGCGCAGTGCCGGGCAGCTTGCGCAGTCCGGCGTGGTTGCACTCGAGCTGGGCCTGGATGTCCAGGATGGTGTTGAGGGTGAGCAGCCCACTGTCGCGTACGCGATCGAAGCCGGCTCGCAACGCCTGCCGATACCGCAGCACTTCCTTTGTAGCCAGGCTGGCGGTGTCGCCGGCATCACTGTCGCGGTACAGCTCGTCATGGACTGTCGCGGTACAGCTCGTCATGGGTCGTGACGATATTTTCGATAGCCGAGCTGTCCTTGGCCTCCTGCAGCGACAGGGAATTTATCAAGATGTTCTGGCTGGGAATGCTGGCTGCCACGCCTTTCAGTTCCGCCAGGCTCCGGCTGGCGGACGCTAGTCGCTTCAAGATTGCGGCGGTTTCGAAACGGCGAGAATCGAGCTCGTGCAATGGCTGGATCGTTGTCACGACTGGCCCTACATGTATAGAAATTCTATTTTCATATGCACTTGCGAGGCACCTGTCCAGTTTTGCTCCGTTTTCTATGTTTTTTGAGCTAGTAGTGGCGCGGGCAAGAGTTCGGTCGATGGGCACACGACAACAGTGAGGGCGTCGCCGAGGGCGAGGCGGTTCCCGATCCGGTGCTGGTGGCGGAAACGGGGAACGGCAAGCTCGTCCGGCCGGTCGAGTTAGAGGCGCTGGCGGGCAGGCCAGAATGGGGCGAAACCGCTCGTGGAGGCCGCTCTGCTCACGTGCCAAACAGCGGCATTTGGTTAACGTCCTCGTCCCGCGCTACTTCGGCTCGCCGGACCATCTGCTGGACTCCGGGCGTTGCGTGGATCGACTGCAGCTCTATATCCGGGTGCTCGTTGGCGAAAACCCGAAACACCTCGTCGGCGAAGGCCTGACCGATACGCTCGACCTCAGCGAAATCCAACACCACGACGCGGAACCCATCGACCCGTCGCATCAGCCGCTTGGCCTGCGATCGTGAAACCAGGTTTTCATCGCCGACCTTAGCCAGCCTGACCGGCACCACGGTCCTGGCGAAGGTGTAGTCGTCAGGCCCACTGGAGTACTGGGCATAGATCTCCGCCATGTTGCGCGCGGAGTCGACGGCGATCTGCATGAACACATCGGTGCCACCGGCAGTGTCATCAAGGTGGAACAGCCAGTCTTCCGGTTCGTTGTCGTCGTGGTCGAACAGCAACTCACCCGACATGATCTGATAACGGTCGAACATCCGCGAAGTGAAGAACACGCCCTCGCCAGAGTGCCGGCGCGGGTCGGTGGTCAGCTTGCCCTTCGATAACTCCAGCAACGCCAGACGCTGATCGGCAAGGTCGAGCGCGCGCGCGATCTTGCCGAAGATGCCGACGCCGTCATCGCTGATGCCCAGGAAGACCTGCCTGGGATCGCGTAGCACCTGCACTGCCACCTCGGTCCCCTCGGAATGATCTATTGCGTTGTTGACCATCTCAGTCAGGCCAAAATGGCAGATGTCGATGATCTCGCGCGGCACGCCCTGCAGCACCGGCGCGACGTCCTGGGTCCAGACGCGATCCTCGGCCAGACCTTCCAGCGGATAGACGAAATGGGCACGACGGCTGAGGCCGAGCTGGTAGGTGGGACGCGTAGTACCGGATTTGGCCAGGAGCCCATGCTTCAGCAGGTGACGTACCCGGCTGGCAACGGCTTGGCGACTCACTCCGATGGCCGAGGCGACCACCCGGGTCAGATCGTTGGGATGGGCGGTCACCTCAGCGAGCAGCGCTGCATCGATTTCCGCGGAGCGATCACGGGCCATGGGGGGATTGTAAAGTGATTACTGCCCCATTGGAAAGCTACTATCCGAAAGTGTAAAGCCCAGTCGCGAACTTATATGAGATAGCCGCGAGATCAGCACGCGAGCCTGCGGGGGCACTTCGTCTCACGCGCTGCGACGGCGTCGTGGCCCACTGCCGGCATTTGGCGGGGATGGCGGATGGGACGGGAAATTGCGCGACGGCTCGCGGCCGAGGATGCGTTGGTCGCCGGCACCGGGGTGGCGCTGCCGGGCGGTGGAAAGCGCAGCGGCGATGGCGCGGCGCTGAGCCGGGCGCTGTCGAAACGCTACGCCGAGCGCATCACCGGCAGTTTCATGATGCCGGCGCGCGACGGGGCCTATGCGCCGATCCCGGCCGACGTGCCGGCGGCGCTCGCCGATGCGCTGCGCGCGCGCGGGGTCGAGCGGCTCTACAGCCACCAGGCCGAAGCGTGGGACGCGGCACAACGTGGCGAAAATATCGCCATCGTCACGCCGACCGCATCGGGCAAGTCGCTGTGCTACACGCTGCCGGTGGTGGCGGCGGCGATGGGCGCCTCGAGCACGAAGGCGCCGGCCTCGAAGGCACTGTTCCTGTTCCCGACCAAGGCGCTGGCCCAGGACCAGGTCGCCGAACTGCTGGAGCTCAACCGCGCGGGCGGGCTCGGGCTCAAGGCCTTCACCTTCGACGGCGACACGCCGGGCGATGCGCGCCAGGCGATCCGGCTGCACGGCGACATCGTGGTGTCCAACCCCGACATGCTGCACCAGGCGATCCTGCCGCATCACACCAAGTGGGCGCAGTTCTTCGAAAACCTGCGCTTCGTGGTGATCGACGAGATCCACACCTATCGCGGCGTGTTCGGCTCGCACGTGACCAACGTGCTGCGGCGGCTCAAGCGGATCTGTGCGTTCTACGGGGTGACCCCGCAGTTCATCCTGTGCTCGGCGACGATCGGCAACCCGCGCGAGCATGCCCGCGCGCTGATCGAAGCGCCGGTGCACGCGATCACCGAGTCCGGCGCGCCGAGCGGCGACAAGCACGTGCTGCTGTGGAATCCGCCGGTGATCAATGCCGACCTGGGACTGCGTGCCTCGGCACGCTCGCAGAGCAACCGCATCGCGCGCATCGCGATCAAGTCGGGGCTGAAGACGCTGGTGTTCGCGCAAACCCGGCTGATGGTTGAAGTGCTGACCAAGTACCTCAAGGACGTGTTCGACAGTGATCCGCGCAAGCCCGCGCGCATCCGCGCCTACCGCGGCGGCTACCTGCCGACCGAGCGACGCGCGGCGGAGCGCGACATGCGCGATGGGCGCATCGACGGGATCATCTCGACCTCGGCGCTGGAGCTCGGGGTCGACATCGGCTCGCTCGACGTGGTGGTGCTCAACGGCTATCCGGGCACGGTGGCGGCCACCTGGCAGCGTTTCGGGCGTGCCGGCCGCCGCCAGCAGCCATCGCTCGGCGTGCTGGTGGCCAACTCGCAGCCGCTGGACCAGTACGTCGTGCGGCATCCTGACTTCTTCGCCGACGCGCCGCCCGAGCACGCGCGCACCGCGCCGGACCAGCCGCTGATCCTGTTCGATCACATCCGCTGCGCCGCGTTCGAGCTGCCGTTCGTGGTCGGCGAGCCATTCGGGCCGATCGAGCCGGAGCTGTACCTGGAAGCGCTGGCCGAGACCGAGGTGGTGCACCGCGAAGGCGAGCGCTGGGAGTGGATCGCCGACAGCTACCCGGCCAACACGGTGTCGCTGCGGTCGGTCGCCGACGGCAACTTCGTCGTGGTCGACCGCAGCGGCGGCAAGCAGGTGATCATCGCCGAGGTCGATTATTCCGCCGCGGCGCTGACCCTGTACGAGGGCGCGATCCACATGGTGCAGAGCACGCCGTACCAGGTCGAGAGACTCGACTGGGAGGGGCGCAAGGCGTTCGTGACGCGCACCCGTGTCGACTACTACACCGACTCGATCGACTACACCCGGCTCAAGGTGCTGGAGCGTTTCGACGGCGGCGCGGCCGGGCGCGGCGACAGCCATCACGGCGAGGTGCACGTGGTCCGCCGCGTCGCCGGCTACAAGAAGATCCGCTACTACACCCACGAGAACATCGGCTACGGCCCGGTCAACCTGCCCGACCAGGAGCTGCATACCACCGCGGTGTGGTGGCAGCTGCCGCAGGCGGTGCTGCTGGCGTGGTTCGCATCCAGGCACGATGCGCTGGACGGCTTTCTCGGCGCCGGCTACGCGCTGCACGTGGTCGCCACGGTCGCGGTGATGGCCGATGCACGCGACCTGCGGAAGGCGGTCGGCAACGGCGATGGCGCGTGGTTCGCGTCGGCCGATGGAAAAGGGCGCGGCCAGGTGCGCGGCACCGACGGCCAGGATCTGTCGGTGATGGACGTCGAGCTGGATCAGAGCCGCCAGTTCGTGCCGACGATTTACCTGTACGACAACTTCCCGGGCGGCGTGGGCCTGAGCGAGCCGCTGTGGACGCGTCAGGCCGAGCTGGTGCAGCGCGCGATCGAGCTGGTCGAGCGCTGCGATTGCAAGGCCGGCTGCCCGGCGTGCGTGGGGCCGGTGCTGGCGGCCGACGAGGGCGGCGACGGCGCCTCGCCGAAGGCGCTTGCGCGGCGGGTGCTGGGCCTGTTGTCGCGCGAGCCCGAAGCATGACGCGCCTGGCCTTGTGTAGGAGCGGCTTCAGCCGCGAAGCCAGCCGGCCGCTCGTCGGCAATCCAGGGTGTTCGCGGCTGAAGCCGCTCCTACAACGGCGGGCGCGGGTGTGAGCGTCAGTCTGGAAAGACTGCGGGTGTTGAAACGGCAGGCCGGTGCGGGCGATGCACCCTTCTCCCGCTCGCAGGAGCAGGTGCCCGGCCGGCCGATGAGGCCGCCCGGCGCTGCGGATTGGCCGCGCTCACATGCAGTGCCCCATGGCAGCTCGAACGCAAGTTGCGGTGCAGCCGGCGACTGTGCGCGCCCTCACCCCGGCCCTCTGCCGCAGGCGCGCGAGCGGGCCAGTTCGCAGGCGTCCATCGAATCGCTGCGCCGGCTGCTCGGCGTGCGCGAGCGCAAGCTCGTGCCGCTGTCGCCACGCGGCCCGATCGACCGCGCCCTGCCCGGCGAGGAGATCGCGCCCGGCCTGCGCCTGATCGAAACGCACGTGCCGTTCCCTGCGCCTGTGCAAACGCTGGCGCTCGCGTTCGCCAGGCGCGACGACGAGGTCGACCCGCGCGCCTTGCTGTTCTTCGACACCGAAACCACCGGCCTGGCCGGCGGCACCGGCACGCGTGCGTTCATGATCGGCGCGGCCGACTGGTTTGAAGGCGGCCTGCGCGTGCGCCAGTTACTGATCACCACGCTTGCGGCCGAGCCGGCGATGTTGCGTGCATTCGCCGGTTGGCTGACACCGGCCACGGTGCTGTCGAGCTACAACGGCCGCTGCTACGACTCGCCGCTGCTGAAGACGCGTTACCGGCTGGCGCGCCTGCCCGATCCGATCACCCCGCTGGACCACGTCGACCTGCTGCATCCGACCCGCCGCCGCTATCGCGGCGTTTGGGAGAACTGCCGGCTGGCCACCATCGAGCGCGAGTTGCTGAAGATCGTGCGCGAGGATGACCTGCCGGGCTCGGAGGCGCCCGCGGCGTGGCTGGGCTGGCTGCGCGGCGGCCCGGCGCGCAACCTGCGCCGGGTGGCCGCGCACAACCACCAGGACGTGGTGACGCTGGCGCGGCTGATGACCCGGCTGGTCGCGGTGCACGCCGCCGCCAGTGCAGAAGCGGCGGCCGGTTGAGCCCTCGCAGCGCCCGATCTGCGGCAGCCGTGCGCAGCCAGGTCGACACGCAGTAGCGGAGGTCGCGCCGGACCGCGGCGCCGATGTCCCTGGCCTGACATGCCGGCGCAACTTCATCCCTTGCACACACCGGCGGGGGCAGGCTGCCGCGAATCCACCTGTCCGGAGCACACCATGCCGCGGATCGCCCTGCCTGCCATCGTCCTGCTTGCCTCGGTCGTCGCCTGCGCGACCATGCCACCGCCGCCGGGCAGCGCTCCGGCCGCCTCCGGTGGGCCCTGCAATGCCGAAGCCGCGCGCTGGGCGATAGGCCAGCCGGTCACCGACGAGCTGGTCAACCGCGTGCTGCGCGAGACCCGCAGCCGCGATGCGCGGGTGCTCGGGCCCGGCGACATGGCGACCATGGACTTCCGCGGCGACCGGGTGAACATCGACGTCAACGAGCGCGGCGCGATCACCGGGGTGCGCTGCGGCTAAGCCGCGCGTCGCGATGGCAGCGACGTGGTTACGGCGTGGCCGCGGAGGCGTGCCCGGAGAAATTTATCGGGCAGCTGAGCAAGCTCGGCTCTACGGCGCGCGGCTCGGATTCCGAAAGCGTATGCGTGACCTTGACGCAGCGGCCCGGATGCTCGCGCGATGCCGACCCACGCCGCTGCATCGAACCAGGCCCGCAAACCCGATCGTGCACCCGGTCGAGACGGCGAGGCCGAGCAGACGGCTGCGGAAGCGGGTCTGCGCTACGTCAGCGACCTAGACCCGGGCATCACCCGGCGCCGGGTCGGCGACACCTTCAGCTATCACGATCCGCGCGGCGAAGCGGTGCGCGAGGAGGCGACGCTTGCACGGATCCGCGCGCTGGCGATCCCGCCGGCCTACCGCGACGTCTGGATCTGCCTGAGCCCGAAGGGCCACCTGCAGGCGACCGGGCGCGACGCGCGCGGGCGCAAGCAGTACCGCTACCACGCCCAGTGGCAGCAGGCGCGCGGGGTCGGCAAGTTCGACCGGGTCATCGCCTTCGGTGAAGCCCTGCCGCGGCTGCGCCGGCACCTGCGCCGCGATCTCGCCGTGCCGGGATTCCCGCGCCGCAAGGTGCTGGCGATGGTGGTGGCGGTGATGGCCGAGACCCTGCTGCGGGTCGGCAACGACAGCTACGTGCGCAGCAACAAATCGTTCGGGCTGACCACGCTGCGCAATCGGCACGTGGCGTTCGTGCGCGGCGGTCGCGCACGCTTCAAATTCCGTGGCAAGGGCGGGCTGGCGCAGGACATCGCACTGGACGACGTCAAGCTGACCCGGTTGATCCGGCGCTGCCAGCAGCTGCCGGGGCAGGCGCTGTTCCAGTACCGCGACGACGACGGCGAGCTGCAGCCGGTGGATTCCGGCGAGGTCAACGACTACCTGCGCGAGGCGATGGGCGAGAGTTTTACCGCCAAGGATTTCCGCACCTGGGGCGGCACGTTGGCGGCATTCCAGCAACTGGCGTGCACGCCGCTGCCGGAGCCGGCGCAGGACGGCGCGCCGAGTGAAAGGGCCTTGGTCGCGGCGCAGAACGAAGTGATCCGGCAGGTCGCCACGACGCTGGGCAATACGCCGGCGGTCTGCCGCAAGGCCTACATCGACCCGGCGGTGTTCGCCGGCTGGCGCGAAGGCAGTGTCCAGCGCGCTGCCGCGTGCTTCGGCGAAGGCGGTGCACGCGGCGCGCGGCAGTGGGAGCAGGCGGCCTTGAAGTTCCTCAAGCGCGCGCGCCGCGCCGCGGCCAAGGCTGCGCGCAAGCAGGCTCGTGGCAAGCAGCCGGCTCGCAAGCGCGCGACTGCCAACGGCACCTCCGTCGGTCGCGGGTAAGAGCGCTGGCACCGGCCGCAACCCGCCGGCCGGCAGCGGGTCCGCCAGCAGCCAGCCCGCCACCAGCCAGCCCGACACCGGCAAGCCCCCCACCGGCAAGCCCGCCACCAGCAAGCCCGCCACCAGCAAGGTGCCCGGCCCGGCACGGTCGTATGCCGATGGCAGCCAGCACTGCGCGGGTCTGCGGGTTCACGGCCTGTCGGCGTGGCCGCGGCGACACTGCGGGCCCGTCCAATCCCCGAGGTCCCCAATGGCCACCTGCGATGTCTGCGGCAACGACTACGACAAGGCTTTCACCGTGACCATGGCCGACGCCAGCGGCACGTTCGACTCCTTCGAGTGCGCCATCTACGCGCTCGCGCCGACCTGCGCACACTGCCAGTGCAGGATCATCGGCCACGGCACCGAGCACGACGGCACGTTCTACTGCTGCGCGCAGTGCGCCCGCACGGCCGGCGTCCGCGGCGTCGAAGATCGCGTCTGAGCGCCGTGCTCAGTCGGGTTCGAGCGCGGCCAGTTGATCGGCCGGCAGCGGAAACAGCACCCAGAAGGCCTTGCCGCGCCCGGCCCATTCCATCGCCGCCTCGGTGAGGATCGCCAGCAGCGTGTCGAACTCCGCGCGATCCTGCGCGCGCCAGTCGCCGGCGTGTTCGATCAGCAGCAGGTAGCCCTCCGCCGGCCACCAGCCCAGGTCGCCGAGGCAGTCGGCGAGCGCGTCCCAGTTGCCGCCGAACCAGGCCGGAAACCGCAACGCCCGCGAAACGCGGTCCAGTGCGGCGGCCTTGTCGGTGCAGCCGGCCAGGTCGATGCGCGCCACCGCGTACTCGAGCGTGGCACCCGCCGCGGCCATCGCCTCGGTGTCGCGCGCATCGACGTAGTAGGCGCGGGCCTGCACCGGATCGGCGAGCAGCGCGCCGAGGTCGACCACGGCCGCAGTCTGGTGGCCGGGAGGGGGGCTGGTCGGGTTCATGGGCGGGCCTCGGACCGCGCGAGTTTGAACGCGCGGAAGCTGCGGTAATGGTCGTCGCTGTACCAGTACTCGCGCGGCGGGTCGCCGCCACTGACGATGCGGCGTTCACCGCGGTCGCGCGCGCCCGGCGTCGGCACGGTGAACTCGCGGTAATAGCCACGCGGTCGCGCCGGCAGCCGACCTTCGCGATTGTGGAAGGTGCTGCCGTCGCGCGGGTACTTGAAGGGCCCGCCGCGCAGGATATCGTCGAGCACCGCGCGCGCCTCGCGCGGCAGGAACGCGGGGTAGTCGTCGTGGTCGCGCCACGGCGGCGGGCCGGGCGAGCCGCTCAAAGTGCGCGCGGCGGCCGCGTCCGGTGGCGGTGCGACGTGTTCGACCTCCAGCGGCTGCATCCAGAACCACAGCCCGGCAAGCACCAGCGCGAGGATCAGCCAGGCGATGCGGCGCATTCAATCAGCCTCCACCGATTCCCCCCCTTTGAAAAAAGGGGGCAGGGGGGATTTGCTTCTGGTCCTGGCTTTGGCAACAGCAGCAAATCCTGCCCAACCCTCCAGTTCCCAACGAAGAAGCCGGGCAACCGGATCCATCAACCGCAACGCAGGTTGACGATCACGTTGTCATCGTCGACATCGATGTTGAGCCGGCCCTCGAGGTACTCCATCGTCACCATCTGGCCGGGCTTGAGCACGCGTGCGGTGCGCGCACCGGCATCGATGCGCGCCTGCTCGATCACTTCGGCAGTGGCGCGCCGGCCCATGGCGCCGGGCTTGGCGAGTTCGGCGTTGCAGGTCTGGACGGCGGGTGGCATCGGGTCGGACATCGGCGGCGCGGCGGCGGAAATGGAGGTGGCGCAGGCGGAGAGGATCAGCAACAGCGGTGTGGCGAGCAGCGACAGACGGGTCATGCACTGGCTCCTGGACGACACGGCAACGGTCAGGGTGCGCCGCGGCGGGTGTGGATGACGTTAACACCGCGCCCGGTCACTTCTCGATCCGCCAGTTCAAGGACGCGCGGTTCTCGATTGAGCTCGATTCGATCTCGATGTCGAACCCACGGCGCAGCAGGTACTTCAACGTCAGCACCTGGCCGGTGCCGAGCAGCGATACGCCATAGCCGATGTACAGCCGCGGCGACAGGAACTTGCCGATGCCGAACACGTTGCCGCCGAGCGCGCGGCTCTGCATCACCCCGGCGTCGTCCAGGCCGATGCGTGCGCCGATCTGCGCGGCCAGCAGGCCGCCGCCGGCGGTCAGCGCGGCGCTGGCGGCATTGAGCTGGCGGCCCTCGTCGCCGCTCACGCGCGACAGCGGCCGGCCCAGCGCGAGATAGGCCAGCGCCTCCGACTGCGAGGTCGCCGGGTTCGACCAGACCTCGGCCTCCGGCGCGCTGGCGCGGCCGCTGATCTCGACCCCGGCGACGACCTCGCCGACCGAGCGCTGGGCCCGGACATCGAGCACCGGGTCGGCGATCGGGCTGTTGGACCAGCTCAGCTGGCCGCGGGTGATCTGCAGTTCCTGGCCGTAGGCCGAATATTCGCCCTCGACCTCGAGCCGGCCGCTGGCGGTCATCTCGCGTCCCGGCGCGGTGCGCACCCGCAGCCGCCCGTCCAGGCCGCCCTCCAGCCCGAAGCCGCTGAGCTCGACCGCCTCGCCGAGCACCAGCAACAGGTCGAGCCGCAGCGGGGTGGCGGTCGCGGCGGCGTCCTCCGGGTCGGCCGGATCAAGCACCACCACGTCCGGCGACGGCGCGACGCCGCGGTCTAGCCGTTCCAGGTCGATCCGTGCCGACGGCACGCCCACGGTGCCGATCACGCTCAGCGGCTGCCCAGCGGCGTAGCGCACCTGCAGGTCGGGGCTGATGACGGCGCGCAGGTCACGGGTGTTGGATACCAGCACGTCTTCGCCGCGCACGTTCAGCACCAGCGGCGCACGTTGGCCGGAAGCGTCGCCGCCCTGCCAGCCGAGCACGCCATCGACGCGCAGGGTGCCCTCTCCGCCGGTGCCGACGCTGCCATCGAGACTGGCGGTGCCGTCTGGCCGCGCGTCCAGGGTGAGGTTGCCGTCGCGCAGCACGATCGCCAGCGCCGGCAGCTCGGCGGTGAACCCGCTCAGCTGCGCATTGCCATCGAGCAGCGGCTGCGCGCGCGTGCCGGACAGACCGAGGCGCGCCTGCAGGCGGCCCTGCGGCTCGACGATGTCCGGCGACAGCAGCTCCATCCAGGTCAGTTCGTCGGCGTCCAGCGCGAACTCGCCGATCAGCGGCGCGTAGGGTTCCCAGCCGGTGGCGAGGCGGGCCTCGATCCGGCCGTCGTCGAACAGCGCGGCGCTCAGCTCGGCCTGCAGGCGCTGCGGATCGAAGCTCGCGCTCAGCGACAGGTCCGAGTACCGCAGCAGTTCGCCCCGCGCGCGCTCGCTGAACTTCAATCCGCCGGCGGCCGAGCTCAGCGCCAGTTCGCCGCGCCAGGCATCGCCCAGCGGCCGCAGTTGCGCCTGGATCGCCACCTCGCCGCTCAGCAGCCACGGCTGGCCGTCGCCACGCGCGGGCAGGTAGGCCTGCGCCAGCGACAGCGGCAGTCCGGTGCCTTCGATATCGAACCCGCGCTGCGGCCAGTCGGCGCTGAGGCAGAGCGCACCACTGGCGCCGGCGCCGGGCGCCAGGCAGGTTTCGCTCAGGGTGCCGCTGAAGGCCCCCCCGGGGGCGGTTGCGGGGCTCCAGCTGAATCGTGCCGGGTCCTGCAGCGTCCAGGCCGCGCCGCGTGCGGGCGCCAGCTGCAACGATGCGAGCGTGCCCTGCCAGGCCTGGCCGCGCCCGGCCAGGTCACGCTTGACCAAATCCCCGGACAGCGACAGCGCGCCGACCTCGCCGCGCGCGTCGGCCTCAAGTTGCAGCGATTCGACCGCGCCGCGCGCCTCCACGCTGAGCACGTCCAGTGCCACCCCCAGTTGCAGGCCAGTGGCGCGCAGCGCCAGTGCACCGCCGTCGCCGCGCCACGGCAGCCGGCCATCCAGGCTGAAGGTTTCGGCCGCGTAGGCGGCGTAACGCAGGTCGCTGCCGGCCAAGTCCACCGCCAGCGTCGGGGCGCTGCGCGTGCCGGTCAGACCGAGCGCGCCGCGCACGCTGCCGGTCGCGTCCGGCAGCAGGTCGTCCAGTCGCAGCGGCGTCAGCCGCGCGTCGATGTCGAGCCGATCGGCGACCGTGCCACGTGCCTCGATGCGGCTGTCGCCGAGCGACAGCGCGATCTCGCCCTCGTAGGTGCTCAGGGATTGGGCGCTGGCCGGCCCGCGCATGCCGAACCGCA
This sequence comes from Novilysobacter longmucuonensis, assembly GCF_046600735.1. NCBI lineage: Bacteria > Pseudomonadati > Pseudomonadota > Gammaproteobacteria > Lysobacterales > Lysobacteraceae > Novilysobacter > Novilysobacter longmucuonensis. The sequence goes on along the minus strand of NZ_JBJMAW010000012.1, from coordinate 9,762 downwards.
CGCGGCCCTCGAGCGGGCGCCCGCGCAGGCGGCCCTGCAGTTGCGGCGCATCGAGCCGCACATCGAGCCCGCCGTCATCGCGCGTGCGGCCTTCGGAGCGGAGCTCGCCGTTGATCGCGCCGTCCCAGCCGGCGGCGAAATAGCCCGGGTCGAAGCCGGCCAGGCGCGCCTGCAGCTCCCAGCCCAGCGCCGGCGCCCACGCCACCGCGCCGCCGACGTCCAGCGTGCCGGTCGGCATCGTCGCCTCGAATGTCCGCAAGACCAGGCGCTCGGCATCGCCGCGGCCATCGACGCGCAACTGCGCCACTTCACCTGCGCGGGCGAGCGTGGCATCGCCGATCACCGCCCACTGCGCCAGCGTACCGGCCAGGCCGAATGCGGCATCGGCGACGATGACCGGCCGCTCGCCGGCCGCCGCCGTGGCGGTGCCGGCGGCGGTTTGCGCGCCGCCCCAGGTCAGCCCGCGCGCGTTGACCGCGAAGCGGAACCGGCGCGCGTCGGGATCGCTGAGATCGGCGCGGCCGCGCAGCGTCGCCTGGCCGCCCAGCAGCTCCAGCGCTAGCGGCTGCACCTCCAGCACCTGGTCCTCGATGCGCAGCCGCGAGGGCCGCACCGTCGCGCTGAACTCGCCCTGGGTGAACTCGCCCTGCACCCGTGCATCGCCGCCGACGCCTTCGGCCTGCAACTGCAGCGCCAGCGGAGTGGGGCTGGGGGCGCCGCCGGCGCCGGTGAGCAGCCCCGGATCGAGCGCGTCGGCGTCCAGGTCCAGTCGCCAGCGCGGCTCGGCGCGCCCACGCAGGACCAGCGAGCCGCGCAGCGGACCGGGCGCGGCTCCGGCGACGGCCACGTCCATGCGCGCCAAGTCGCCGCGCGCGACCAGGCCCAGCCGCGCGGGCGACCGTCCGCCTGCCGCCGGCAGCAACGCGGTCACGGTCAGGTCGGTGCGGTAGTCCTCGTCCGGCCGGTAGGTCCCATGCACGCCGAACCGGCCGCGGTCGCTGTCGACCCTGAGCTGCTCGATGTCGAGCCGGCCCGGCTGCGCGTGCACGCCGCCGCGCAGGGTGCGCACATCGATGGTGGTTTCGCCGGCCGCATCGAACACGCGGAAGCCGTCGATGCGAATGTCGTCGGCGCGCAGGGCCAGCGGCGGCGCGATGTCGGGCAGCACCTCGGGCCAGCGCGGCAGCTCGAATGGTTCGTCGCGTTCGGGCAGCGCGAGCGTCGCCTGCTCGATGCGCAGCGCGTCCAGCCGCAGCGTGCGCCCGAGCAGCGGCCACAGCGCCGGGTCCAGGGTCACCCGCTGCGCTGTGAATTCGATGCCGTCATGGCTGAAGCGCACCCCGCGCAGCGTCAGCGGTCCCGACGCCGGGCCCTCGGCCTGCCGCCAGGTCAGGCTGGCGCCGGGCGGCAGCCGCGCGACGACCTGGGCGAGCAGTGCATCGCGGCCGCCGCCGGTGCCCAGCAGCCAGTACAGCAAGCCGGCCGCGACCACCAGCAGGACGCCGGCCGCCACACCGCCGCGCCACGCGAACCGGCGCAGGCGCGGGTGCTCGTGCCGGGGCGGCCCGGCCCGGGGCGTCTGGCGCGGATGCGGTGCGGGCTGGTTCATTGCGGTGTGTTCATGGCGGAATATTCATGGCGGCACCTCAGAGGTCCGCGCCGATCGCGAGATACAGCTGGAAACCGGAATCGGGCCGGTCCAGCCCGCGTGCGATGTCCAGGCGCAATGGCCCGACCGGCGAGCGCCAGCGCAGCCCGACGCCGACACCGGTACGCCAGTCCGGGTCGTCGTCGTTGAACGCGCTGCCGCTGTCGACGAACACCGCCGCGCCCCACAGGTCGCTGAAATAGTGCTCGAACTCGACGCTGGCGGTGACCACGTTTTCCGCGCCCAGCGCGTACTGCTCACCGTCCAGGCCGGTGACGCGCGGGCCGACCTCGCGCCAGGCGTAGCCGCGGATGCTGCGGTCGCCGCCGGCGAAGAAGCGCAGGCTCGGCGGGATGTCCACCAGGTTGTCGGTGAAGGTGCGGCCTAATTCGCCGCGGGTGATCAGCCGGCTGTTATCACCGAGCCCGCGATACCAGCGCGCGCTGAGATGGACCTGGCCGAAATCGGCGTCCGAGCCGGCTCCTTCCAGCCCGCCGCGCAGCAGGATCGTGGCGGCACGGCCGTTGCGCGGGAACACCAGGTTGTCGGCCTCGACGTATTCGCCGCGCAGCGAGGGGTAGGTGAAGGTGGCGTAGCGATAGTCGGGCGCGACCAGGGTGCCGTCGTCGTCGGCGACCACGTAGTCCCAGCGCTCGCGCAACGCATGCAGCGAGGCGATGACGGTCCAGTGCCGGTCAATCTCGCCGCTGCGGCTGGCGACCGTCTCCAGCCGGCGCGTGTCGATGTACTCGCTCTGCTCCTCGGCGGCCTGGGTGCTGAAGGTGTACCAGCCATCGAGCCAGGCGAACGCCGGGATGCGGTACTGCAGGGTCAGGGTGCGGCGCCGTTCCGCGTAATCGAGCTGCACCAGCGCCTTGTGCCCGCGCTGGTTGACGTAGCGCCGCTCGGCGCCGAGCCGGATGCCGGCGCCGCTGTCGGTGCCGTAGCTCAAGCCGGCGGTGTAGATGTCGCGCTTGGCCGGGGTCAGGGTGACCGTGATCGGCACGTCGTTGCCGCGCGCCGCCTCCGGCCGTGGCTCGATATCGATCACGGCGAAGTAGTCCAGCCCGGTCAGCGATTCGCGCAGGCGGTCCAGCTTGCCCTGGTGGTAGTAGCTGCCGGTGTCCCAGTACACCAGTTCCCCCAGCAGGTCCTCGCGCACGACCTGCTCGGGCGCCTGCTGGAAGCTGATCGGGCCGATGTCGTAGCGCTGCCCGCTCTCCCACACCAGGTCGATGTCGGCGGCGTGCTCGGCGCGCGTCACCTCGACCCGGTGGCTTGCAAAGCCCGCGTCGAAATAACCGCGCTCGGCCAGCCTGCGGGTGATCGCGATCTTGCTCGCCTCGTACTGGCGATGCTCGAGGACCTCGCCGGGTCGCGGCTCGAATTCGGCCAGGTCCTCGCGCAGGTAGCGGTCGCGGTTGCCCTCGCCGATGATCGCGATATCGGCGCGGCGCACGGTGACCGGCTGGCCGGGAACCACTGTGATGGTGACGCCGGTGGCGGCCCCGTCGCGCGTGCGTTCGACCGAGATCTGCGGGTCGTAGTAGCCGAACGGCTGCAGCGCCTCGCGCGCCTCGTCGTCGGCCTCGCGGATCAGATAGGCCAGGCGCCGGCCGGAGACCTCGGTGCCGATCGCCTCGACCAGCGACAGCGACAGCCGCACGTTCTCGGTCATGGCCTCGTCGAGCCCTACGACCTCCACGCTGCCGACCTGCGCCGCATGCGCCGCGCCGTGGGCCAGCAGGCACAGCGCAGCGGCGGCGAGGGTGCGGCGGGGGAAGCGCATCCACGCAGGATACCGGTGGAGGTGTCAAAGGCCGATAACGGTTGGCTAATTTGCGAGCGCGGCGGGAGCAAATCCTCCCCAACCCTCCTTGTCCAAAGGAGGGGGCCAAAGCGAGGCCGTGTCGATTAGCTCCCCTCTTTGGAAAAGAGGGGCTGGGGGAGATTTACTCCTGCTTCGGCTGTCGCTGCCGCGAAGCACTTGCCTACGATCGGGCTAGATCGACAGATGCTCGATCGCCGCCACGCTGCCGAGCCGATCGCTCAGGCGTTTCAGCAGCGCGAGCCGGTTGTTGCGCACCGCGGCATCGTCGGCGTTGACCATCACGCCGTCGAAGAACGCGTCGACCTGCGGACGCAGCCGCGCGAGGCGCGCCAGCACCGCGACGTAATCACGCGCGGCCAGCAGCGGATCGGTATCGGCGATCGCGGCATCGACCGCGGCGGCGAGTTCGCGTTCGGCGTCCTCGACCAGCAGTGCCGCATCGATCGCGCTGGGCAGTTCGCCTTCAACCTTGCGCAGGATGTTGCGGCTGCGCTTGTTGGCCGCGGCCAGCGCCGCGGCCTCCGGCAGTTTGGCGAATTCGACGATGGCTTTGAGGCGGCGGTCGAAGTCGAGCAGCGAGCCGGCCGAAGAGCTCGCGGCTGAAGCCGCTCCTGCAACACCCGCGCGGTCCGCACCCACTCCTGTAGGAGCGGCTTCAGCCGCGATCGGTCCCACCAGACTCGCGACGGACTCGAACTGCTGCGCGCTCACGCCCTGATCGGCGTAGTAGCCGCGCAGGCGGTCGAACACGAAGCCGTGCAGGTCCGTCAGCGACTCCCGCGTACCGGCGGCATTGGTCTTGACCGTCTGCTGCTCGAGCGCCCGCTGCAGCAGCGGCGCGATGGCGAGATCGAGCCCGCTTTCGATCAGCGTCCGCGCCAGCCCCAGTGCATTGCGCCGCAACGCGAACGGGTCCTTGTTGCCGGTCGGCTTCAACCCGGCGGCAAACCCGCCGGCCAGCGTGTCGAGGCGCTCGGCGATCGCCAGCACCTGGCCGAGCGGTGATGGGGCGATGGCATCGCCAGCGAACCGCGGCATGTAGGCCTCGTCGATCGCCGCGGCGACCTCGCCGGGCTCGTCCTGCGCGGTCGCGTAGTAGCGCCCGGCGATGCCCTGCAGTTCGGGGAACTCGCCGACCAGGCGCGACTGCAGGTCGGCCTTGCTGAGCTCGGCCGCGCGCCGCGCGTGCCGCGGGTCGACCCCGACCTCGCCCGCGATCGCCTCGGCCAGTGCCGCGACCCGCGCGACCTTGTCGGCGACCGTGCCGAGCTTGGCCTGGTAGGTGACGCTGGCCAGTCCGGCGGCCATCGAGGCCAGGCCCTGCTTCAGGTCCTCGGCGAAGAAGAACTGCGCATCGCTGAAGCGCGGGCGGATCACGCGCTCGTAGCCCCTGCGCACCTCGGCCTGATCGCGGCTCTCGATGTTGGCGATGCCGATGAAGTGCTCGCCGAGCCGGCCATCCCCATCGAGCACCGGAAAGAACTTCTGGTTGGTTTCCATCGTCGCGATCAGCGCCTCGGCCGGCACCGCCAGGAACTCGCGATCGAAGCTGCATCCGATGGCCCGCGGCCACTCGGTCAGGCCATTGACCTCCTCCAGGATGCCGGCATCGATGCGCGCGATGCCGCCGCACGAGGTGGCGGCCGCTTCGACTTCCTCGACGATGCGCGCGCGACGCTCGTCAGGATCGGCCAGCACCTTGGCCGCACGCAGCAATTCGACGTAGTCGCCGGGGGAGGCGATCGGCACCGGCTGGTCGTGCATGAAGCGGTGGCCACGGCTCGTGCGGCCGCTGCGCACGCCCATCAGTTCGGTGTCGACCACATCGGCGCCCAGCAGCAGCACCAGCCAGTGCACCGGCCGCGCGAAGCCGTAGCCGTGGTCGCCCCAGCGCATCGGCTTGGGGATCGGCATCGCCGCGATCGCCTCGCCGATGATCTCCGGCAGCAACTGCGCGGTGCTCGCGCCGGGCTTCACCGCGCGGTGGACGAAACGCTCGCCCTTGTTGTCGGTCGTCCGCTCCAGCGCGCTCCACTCGACCCCGGCCTTGGCAGCGAAGCCCTGCAGCGCGCGGGTCGGCTGGCCGTCGCCGTCGAGCGCGATGTTGAGGTAGGGGCCAAGCACTTCGGAGCGCTGCTCAGGCTGCTCGCCGGCGACGCCCGGCAGCAGCACCGCGAGCCGGCGCGGGGTGTACAGCGGCTTCGCCTCGCCGTGATCGAACGCGATGCCGCGCTTGCCCAGCCCCTCGAGGATTCCATCGAAGAACGCCTGCGCCAGGCCCGGCAGGGCTTTGACGGGCAGCTCTTCGGTGCCGAGTTCAATCAGGAGGGGCTTCATGTCGGTCATGCTCGATGTCTCTGCGTATTCTTCCCTTCTCACTGCGGGAGAAGGTGCCCGAAGGCGGATGAGGGGTGGCGGAGTGACGAAGTGAAACGCCGAAGGTGATAGTCAGCTGCTGGAGTACGACCGTCGTTCGCCATCGCAGCTTCGCCGGCCCCTCACCCCAACCTCTCCCGAGGGGGGGGCAAAAAACCGTGCTACGCGGCTTGCGATTGGCCTTTCAACCCCGGGAACCCGAGCTTCTCGCGCTGCGCCAGGTAGGCCGCGGCCACCGCCTGCGAAAGCCTGCGAACGCGCAGGATGTAGCGCTGGCGCTCGGTCACCCCGATCGCGCGGCGCGCGTCGAGCATGTTGAAGCAGTGGCTGGCCTTGCAGACCTGCTCGTAGGCCGGCAGCGGCAGGTCCAGGCCGGTCAGCTTGGCGGCCTCCGCCTCACATTCGTCAAAGCGTCCCGACAGCACCGCGACGTCGGCATGCTCGAAGTTGTAGGTGCTCTGCTCGACCTCGTTCTGGTGGTAGACATCGCGGTAGGTCACCGCGGTGCCGTCCGGGCCGTACGTCCAGACCAGGTCGAACACGTTGTCGACGTCCTGCAGGTACATGCACAGCCGCTCCAGGCCGTAGGTGATCTCGCCCAGCACCGGCCGGCATTCGATCCCGCCGGCCTGCTGGAAGTAGGTGAACTGGGTGACCTCCATGCCATTGAGCCAGACCTCCCAGCCCAGGCCCCAGGCGCCGAGCGTCGGCGACTCCCAGTTGTCCTCGACCAGCCGCAGGTCGTGCACCAGCGGGTCCACGCCCAGCGACTTCAGCGAATCGAAGTACAGCTCGACGATGTTGTCGGGCGAGGGCTTCATCGCTACCTGGAACTGGTAGTAACGCTGCAGGCGGTTGGGGTTGTCGCCATAACGGCCGTCGGTCGGGCGCCGGCAGGGCTGCACGTAGGCGGCATTCCACGGCTCCGGGCCGACCGAACGCAGGAACGTGGCCGGATGGAACGTGCCCGCGCCGACTTCCAGGTCGAGCGGCTGGATCAGCACGCAGCCGTGCTGCGCCCAGAACGCGTTGAGGCGCTGGATCAGATCCTGGAAGGTCACAGGCGACTGCGATGCCGCGGTGGGCCGGGGAGCGGTCATGCCGTAAGGGCCGTGCACGAGGGCGCGCTAGTATAGCGAGCGCCCGTGCGCAGGCTTTTTTACCAGCCGCGGCCGGCCGATGCGGACCGCGGCATTTACGCGGCGCGATTCGCGCCGCGCCGGGTTTGACTACAATCGGCGCCTTCGCATTCGATGCCCGCGCGCCCCCATGAGTCGCCCCTTCCTGATCGTCGAAGCCGGCCAGCCGCTCGCTTCCCTGCGCCGACACCGCGGCTTTCCGCACTGGATCCGGGTCGCGGCCGGGCTGCACGCCGGCGACGCGGTGGCGGTGAACGTTGAGGCCGGCGAGTCGTTGCCGCCGCACGAGCAACTGGCCGACGGCGCGTACGCCGGCGTGATCGTCACCGGTTCGGCCGCGATGGTCACCGACCGCGCCGACTGGAGCGAGACCAGTGCGGCGTGGCTGCGCGAGGCCGCGCAGGCCGGGCAGCCGCTGCTGGCGATCTGCTACGGCCACCAGCTGCTCGCGCATGCCCTGGGCGGCGAGGTCGGCGATCACCCCGGCGGGCGCGAGATGGGCACGGTCGACATCACGCTGCACCCGGCCGCCGGCGACGACCCGCTGTTCGCGGCCCTGCCCGGCACCTTCGCCGCGCAGGCCACCCACATGCAGACGGTATTGCGCGCGCCGCAGGGCGCGCAGGTGCTGGCAAAGTCCGACCACGACGCGTGCCAGGCATTCCGCTGGGGCGAATGCGCCTGGGGCGTGCAGTTCCATCCCGAGTTCAGCACCACCCACATGCGCGGCTACATCGACGCACGCCGGGTGGTGCTGCAGCGCGAGGGCCGCTGCCCCAGGACGCTGGTCCACGACGTGCGCGCGACGCCGCATGCGCGGCGGCTGCTGCGGCGCTTCGTGCACCATGCGCGCGGGCTGGCGCGCTGACGCGCTTTGCTCACGCGCCAAGCGGCTCTACCAAGGTCGAACGTCGCCACAAGTGGCGGACAATGAGGCCGAAGACATTCATCACCTGGGGAATTGAGCGATGACACAGATTCACAAGGTACCGTTCAGTGCCGGCGCGGAGTGGCTGCTCGGCGGCTTCCGCATCCTGCGTCGGGCGCCGCTGTCGCTGGGCCTGCTCGGGCTGATCTGGGGTGGCCTGTCGGCGCTGGCGTCAGCGACCGGGCAGGTCTGGTTGAGCCTGATCGTAGCGGTGCTCGGCCCGGTCTTGTTTGGCGGCATCATCTACGCCGCGCGCGAGGTCGACCAGGGCCGCGCGGCCCTGCCGATGCACCTGCTGCAGGGCCCGCGCGAGGGCAAGCTGCCGCGCCTGCTGGCGATGCTGCTGCCGCAGATCGCCGCGCTGGTGCTGCTGGTCCTGTTGCTGCTCGCGCTGATCGGCAGCGATCAGCTGCAGCAGGTCACGCAGGTACTCCAGCAAATGCAGACCAACCCCGACCCGGCGCTGGCGAGCGCGCTGCCGGCCGCGCGCCTGTTGTTGTGGATGCTGCTGGCGGTGCTGGTCGGCATCGTCGCGGGCTTCTTCACCTTTGTCGCGATCCCCGAGGTGATGTTCACCCAGCGCGGTGCGTTCGACGCGATGGCGATCAGCTTCCGCGCCTGCCTGCGCAACCTCGCGGCGCTGATCGTGATGATCGTGCTGATGTTCATCGCGGTGCTGGCGATCAGCATCGCGATCAACATCGTGGTGATGCTGCTGGGTTGGGCGATCGGGCCGCAGCCGGCCTTGTTCATTGGCCAGTTGCTGACCATGGCGGTGCTGATGCCGGTGATGGCCGGCACGATCTACTTTGCCTGGCGGCAACTGCTCGGCGACGCGCCGGCGGCGCCGGTGGTCAATGAAGGATTCGAGGCCTGATCGCAGGGGCGAGGTAGTGCCGAGCTTGCTCGGCAGCGCTCGCGGAAAACCGGGCGGCGCGCAAATCGAGGTGGCGCAGCCGAGCAAGCTCGGCTCTATGGGGCACGCCCGGAAGAAGCCCGGCGCTATCGCTCCGGCTTCGGCGCCAGCCATCGCGCCGCGATGATGCCGATCTCGTACAACGCGATCATCGGCACGGCCAGCATCAGCTGCGAGATCACGTCGGGCGGGGTGATGATGGCGGCGACCACGAACACGCCGACCACCGCGTAGCCGCGCGATTCGCTCAGTTGCGCCGGCGTCACCCAGCCCAGCAGCGACAGGATCACCAGCGCGACCGGCAGCTCGAAGCTCAGCCCGAACGCGAGGAAGATCACCAGCACGAAGTCCAGGTAGGCGCTGATGTCGGTCATCATCGCCACCCCTTCCGGGGTCGTGCTGGTCAGGAAACCGAACACGGTCGGCAGCACCAGGTAGAACGCGAACGCGCAGCCGCCGTAGAACAGCGCCACCGCCGAGCCCAGCAGCGGCAGCGCCAGGCGCTTCTCGCGCTGGTACAGGCCCGGGGCGACGAACGCCCAGGCCTGGTACAGCAGCCAGGGCATCACGATCATCAGTGCGGCGAACAGCGCCAGCTTGATCGGCGCGAAAAACGGCGAGGCCACTTCGACCGCGATCAGCTGCGCGCCGCTGGGCAGCTTGGCGATCAGCGGTTCGGCCAGCCAGGCGTACAGGCCGTTGGCGAACGGCAGCAGCGCGGCGAACACGACCAGCAGCCCGACCACCGAGCGCAGCAGGCGCGAACGCAGCTCGATCAGGTGATCGAGCAGGCGCGGTTCGGCGCCGGGGGCGTCGGCGCCCGGTCCGGCAGCCGGCCGGTCGGTGTTGCGCGGCGTGGTCATCGAGCGCCGGTGCCGGTGCCGGTGCCGGTCGCCGGCGGTCGCGGGTCGGGCTCGCGTTGCG
>NZ_JBJMAW010000011.1:42810-82450 GCF_046600735.1 Novilysobacter longmucuonensis | reverse complement strand
GTGGCGGCGCGGTCGTGGGCGGCTGCACGGGCGCTGCCGGCGCTGGCTGCGGGCGCTCCGTTGCGGCGAGCGGCGCCACCGGCGGTGTCTGGCGCGGCTGTATCTGCGGCGGCGCAGCGAGGGATGCGGTGGTGCTCGGACTCGGCGCACGCTCGGTGGGGCTTGCAGCTGCGGTCGGGGGCGGGGCCGTCGCGACCGGCGCGGCTGTCGCCACCACCGGAGCCGGTTCCGGCGCACGCCACGTCCATGCCAGCAGCGCCACCGCAGCCAGCGCCAGCGCGATCATCGGCCACACCCAGAGGGGGGGCCGGCGTTGCCGGCGCTGCGCCAGTGGCGCGAGTTCGACGTGCAGCTCGGGCGTCTCGCCGCGGCGGCGCTCGGCTTCGGACTTGCGCAGGGCTTCGAGGATCAGCGACATCGGTTCACTCCGGCTCCTGACGTGGCTGGTCCTGGTCGGGCTGGTCCCGGCGCAGCCGTGGCCCGCCCTCGTCCAGGGCCGACAAGGCCATCAGCGTTTCCGGGCCGATCACGCCATCGGTCGCCAAGCCGCGCGAACGCTGGAAACGGCGCACCGCATCCAGCACCCAGCCATCGAGCACCGGGGTGGCGCCGCTGTCGGCGAGGTAACGAGGTTGCAGGCGGGCGTGCACCCACTCGACCGCCGGCCCGCTGGCGCCCGGTGCGAACGAGCCCGCGGCCGCATCGCCGAGCAGCGACGGGCCGCGCCACAGCGCCAGGTGCTCGCCGTCCCAGACCCGCGCCAGCGCCAGTCGGTCGGTGATGATCTCGCCATCGGCCAGCCACAGGCGCACGTGGAGCGCGTCGCTGCCGGTCAGCACCGCCCAGGCGCTGTGCGCGCCATCGCGCAGGCGCAGCAGCACCGGTCGGTCCTGTGCGACGAGCTTGTCCAGGTGCGGTTTGTCGGGACGGGCCGGCGCGTGCAGGCAGTACATGCGTTGCCCCGGCGGCGGGCCGGTCACGGCCATCGGTGCGCAGGCCGACGCGGCAAGAGCGTCGGCGCGCGTATCCGGCAGTTCCCACAGCGACAGCAGGTGCTGCCAGGCCGGCAGTGGCGACGGTTCGGCCGCGCGCACGCGCGCGACCAACGCATCGTCGGTCAGCACCGGCGGCGCGGTCGGGGGCGGCTCGGCGGGCGCGGTGTCGGGATCGACCTCAGCATCGGCCGGTGGCGCGGTTGATCCCGCGGCCGCGACGGCCGGGGTGATCGGCCCCGAGGCGGTGTCCTGCGGCGGCCGCAGCCACAGCGCTGCCGCGCCGGCCAAGGCCAGCGTCGCGACGATGCCGGTGGCGATCGCGGCGGTCCGCGCCCACGGTCGCGGCCGGGGGGACGGCGCCAGCGTCTCGCGCGCGGCGCGATCGACCAGGCGCTCGCCAAGCTGGGTCTCGTCGTGTGCGTACCCGGCCAGCAGCGCGCGTTCGGCGATCACGTTGATCAGCCGCGGCACACCGCCGGCATGCGCGTGCAGGCGCCGCACCGCCGCGGCGCTGAACGGAAAGCGCCGGCCGCCCGCGACCCGGTATCGGTGGCGCAGGTACGCGGCGGTCTCCTCGGCATCTAGCGGGGTGAGGTGGAAGCGCGCGGTGATGCGCTGGGCGAGCTGGCGCAGGTCGGCGCGAGCGAGCAGCGTGCGCAGTTCCGGCTGGCCCAGCAGGATGATCTGCAGCAGCTTCTGGGTCGGGGTTTCCAGGTTGGTCAGCAGCCGCACCTGCTCGAGCGCCTCGATCGACAGGTTCTGCGCCTCATCGATGATCAGCACCACGTGCAGCCCCTGCGCGTACGCCTCCAGCAGGTAGCCGTTGAGCAGGTCGACCAGCGACTTGAGGCTGCCGCGCCTGCCGTCCGGGCCGATGCCGGTCACGTCCAGGTGCAGCTCCTCGCAGATGGTCTCCAGCAGCTCGATGGGCGACAGCCGCGGGTTGAGCACCAGCGCGATGCGGGTGCTGGCCGGCAGCTGCTCCAGCAGCAGGCGCGACAACGTCGTCTTGCCGGTGCCGACCTCGCCGGTCAGCTGCACGAAACCGCCGCCGCCGCCCTGGTCGATGCCGAACCGCAGGTGCGCGAGCGCGTCCCGGTGCCGCTCGCTGAGATACACGAAGCGCGGGTCCGGGGTGATCGAGAACGGCGGCTCCTTGAGGCCGTAGTGCTCCAGGTACATGCGGTCGCCGGTTGGGTGGGTTGAACGTCGGGAGCAGTCGGTGCGGCGCTGGCTTCCGCCTAGCCTGCCACGAAACCACGCAGGCGCGGCGCGCTGGCGGCCGTCTCAGTCGACCACGCCCTTGGCCTCACTGGTGCCGAGCACCTCCGGATGCCGCAGCCGCCGTGGCCGGTTGATCAGCGGATGCACGAACACCGCCAGCAGGATGATCGCCACGCCGGCATAGAACACCGGGGTCAGCTCGTGTTGCTCGCCGAGCAGCACGATCGCCAGCACGATGGCATAGACCGGCTCCAGGTTGACCGCAAGCTGCGCCGAAAACGCGCTCATGTGCCGCAGCGCGACCAGCGACAACGCGAACGGAAACAGCGTACAGACCAGCGCCAGCACCAGCAGCAGGCCGGTGTCGGAGAGGCTGGGCACGATCAGCAGCTCGCCGGCGAAAGCGCCGGTTTCCGCCAGGCCCGGGATCAGCGGCAGCAAGGGTGCGAGCGCGGTCAATGCCAGGGTGCCGGCGCCAAGCTCGATCGCGGTCACCGTCAATGGGTCGCCGTGCTGCACGCCCACGTGCCCGACCAGGCGTTTGTTGAGCGAGCCGAACAGCGCCACCAGCAGCGCCGACAGCGCGCCGACCGCCACCCCGAGCCGCATGTCCTGCGGCAGCCCACCGACCACCAGCGCCACCCCGGGCAGCACGGCGACACCGAGGGCCAGGTCGCGCCGGGAAAAGCGGCGGCCGACCAGTTTCGGCTCGATGAGCGCGGTGAATACCGTCGCCAGCGCCACGCAGGTCGCCGCGACTGAGGCGTTGGCCAGCTTGATCGCCCCGTAGAAGGTCAGCCAGTGCAGCGCCACCAGCACGCCGATGCCGGCGTAGGCCCAGCGCAGCCGCGGCGGCATCGCCCGCAGCCCGCGCCAGACCCGCGGCACCAGCGCCAGCGCGACGACCACCATGCCCATGCGCCACCACACCAGCGGCAGCGCCGGCATGGTGATGAGCTTGCCGAGGATCGCGGTGACGCCCCACAGCAGCACGCACAGGTGGATCTGCAACTGGGCTTTGGCGGTCGGGGTCATCGGCATCGGGAAATTGTGGCAGAGGCACGGTGCGATTTTGGCGAGGGTGCCCGGTCGCCGGACCAGGGCGGCACGTCGGTGCATCGTTCCCGATCGCGGGCATGGCCCGCTCCTACAACAGCGCTCGTTTTTGTAGGAGCGCCCCATGGGCGCGATGCGCGCTGCCGCGTCACTCGCATCGCGGGCGTGGCCCGCTCCTACAGCGCCTGAACCGGTCCACGAACAGGCGCGTCTGCGGCCGCAGCCGTCGGATACACCAGTAGAATGCCGCCATGAATTCCACCACCTTCGCCGCCGCTCCGCCCACCAGCGCCACACGGGCCTGGCAGACGCCAATCGACCTGGCACTGCTGGGCGCGATCTGGGGCGCGTCGTTCCTGTTCATGCGGGTCGCGGCCGATGATTTCGGGGCGGCCGCGCTGGTGGAGTTGCGCCTCGGGCTGGGTGCGCTGGTCCTGCTGCCGTTCCTGTGGCGCGCGCGCGCTGCGTTCCCGGCGCGGTTGTGGCCGCGGCTGGCGATGATCGGCGCGATCAATTCGGCGGTGCCGTTCCTGCTGTTCGCCTGGGCGGCGCAGCATGCACCGGCCGGCGTCGGCGCCATCAGCAATGCGATGACGGTGCTGTTCACCGCATTGATCGGCTTCCTGTTCTTTGGCGAGAAGATCGGCAGCCGGCGCTCGGTCGCGCTGCTGGCCGGCTTCGTCGGCGTGGTGGTGCTGGCCAGCGGCAAGACCGCCGGTGCCAGCATCGGCTGGGCGGTCACCGCCGGCTGCACCGCCGCGTTCCTGTACGGCATCGGCGTCAACCTGGTCCGCCGGCACCTGAGCGGCCTGCCGCCAGCGGCGGTGGCCGCGGCGACGCTCGGCACCTCGGCGCTACTGGTGCTGCCGTTCGCGATTGCTCAATGGCCTTCGCGGCCGGTGCCGCTGGAATCCTGGCTGTCGGCGGCGATGCTGGGGGTGCTCTGCACCGGCATTGCATTTGTCATGTTCTACCGGCTGATCCAGCGCATCGGCCCCAGCCGCACCGCCACGGTGACCTACCTGGTGCCGCTGTTCGGGGTGGCCTGGGCGTGGTGGCTGCTCGACGAGCCGTTGACCCTGACCATGGCGGTGGCTGGCGCGCTGATCCTCGGCAGCGTGGCCTTCAGCCAGCGCGCGGCGAAGTAGCCGCCCCTTTTTTTGCAGCAGCGACGCAAGTCGCGACCGCGCGAGTCTGCATCAGCAGGCACCCAGCTTCCGAAGCAGCGCCACCGCCGCCGCCGGATTGCGCTCCTTGGCGGCGCTGATGAAGTAGATGAAGACCTCGCGCGGCCCGCGCGCCGCGTTTTCAGGCTGCTCGATGCGTGGCTCGATGCGTGGCAGGTCGTCGGGTTCGCCACCGCGCGCCCACAGGCGCGCTCGCTCCGCCCAAACCGTCAGGTCGCGTTCGGCATATCCGCTGGCAACGTCGGGCTGCGAACGCATCAGCCGCGCGTAGACGAAGTCGGCGCTGAGATCGGCGAAGCAGGGGTGGTCGGGCGAGTCAGTAAATACCGTCGCGACCCCGTACTGGCGCGCCAACGCGAGGAGTTCGCCGTTGACGAACGCCGGATCGCGTACGTCCAGAACGTGGCGCAGTGGCCGTCCGCCGGCGGCCTTTGGCAGCAGCGCGACGAATGCGGTGAATTCGCTCGCCTCGATGGTGCGGCCGCGTTCGAACTGCCAAACGATCGGGCCGAGTTTGGCCCCGAGTTCGGCAATGCCGCCGACGAACTCGTCGATCGCGCCGCCGCTGCGCGCCAGTGCACGCGCCCCGGTGATGCGCTTGGGCGCCTTGGCCGAGAACACGAACGCTTCCGGCGTCTCGTCGCGCCAGCGCGCGTAGGTCGCGGGTTTTTGCGCGCCGTAGTAAGTGCCGTTGATCTCGATCGCCGACAGCTGCCGACTGGCAAATTCCAGCTCGCGTCGCTGCACCAGGCCGTTCGGGTAGAACACGCCGCGCCACGGCGCAAAGGTCCAGCCGCCGACGCCGACACGGATGCCGTCGACCGGCCTGGGCACGGGCGAATCGAACAGGTTCATCGTGTTCGGTGGGCGGATGCGGACACCACCGGTTCCTCAGCGAAGTAGGTCGCAGCATAGCGCCGTCGCGTTTACCCGAGGTGGGCGCAGAAATGCAGGAGCGGACAATGGGGCGCGCGCTATTCGGACAGGGTGCGGTGTTGCCGGAGATACGCGGTCGCGCCTATGGGCGCTCCTACACGGGCGGTGGCGGGCTTTACCGGATCGGTTCGTCGTGGGGTGGTCGGAGTGACGAGATCGATCAGCGCGAGCCAGTAGCGCGATCAGCCGTCGATGCGCTGCCGATGGGTGTAGACGTTCAACGACGCGCCGCGCGCGAATGCAGCCAGGGTCACACCGGCCTGCTCGGCGATGCGGATTGCCAGGTCGGTCGGTGCCGAGATCGCGACCACCACCGCGATGCCGGCGGTCGCGGCCTTGTGCACGATCTCGTAGGACGCGCGCGAGGTCATCACCAGGAAGCCTGCATGCGCCTCGGGCGCGGGTTGTGCCCGTGCCAGCGCGCCGATCAGCTTGTCCAGGGCATTGTGACGACCGACATCCTCGCGCACCAGCAGCCCGTCGGCATGAGCGAAGCCGGCCGCGTGCACGCCGCCGCTGCGGTCGTTGAGCGGCTGTCGCAGGGCCAGCGCGTCGAGTGCCTGGCCAATCGCCGCGACAGCGACGCGCTCCTGGGTGCGCACGCGCGGCACCGGCCGTACCGCGTCCTGCAGCGACTCGATCCCGCACAAGCCGCAGCCGCTGCGGCCGGCGAGGTTGCGGCGTCGCCCGGCCAGTGCATCGAAGCGCGCCTGCGGAATCGCGCCATGCAGCGCAATGCCGGCATCGCTGCGCACGATATCGACCAGGCGGAATTCCTGCGGGCTGGCGACCACCCCCTCGCTGAGCGCAAACCCCAGCGCGAAATCTTCCAGCGCGATCGGCGTGGCCATCATCACCGCATGGGACTGGTCGTTGTAGAGCAGCGCGACCGGGGTCTCGGCGATGACGCTGTCGTCGTGTTCGTCGCGGCTGGCGCCGTCGATGCGCAGCAGCCGCACCGGCCTCAAAGGCTCGCTCAGCGGCTCGCGCACAGGCGCTTGCCCTTGTCGGTCAGCCACAGCCGCAGCCGCTGACCGTCGTGGCTCAGCGTCACCAGGTCCAGGCCGTCGTAGCGCGGATCGTTGCCCAGTTCTGCGAGCAGCCGCTGCACTTCGCCCACATCCACCGCAAGCCTGCGCGCGATGCGGTGCAGCGACTGGCCGTCCTCCTCGCTCAGCAGGCGCAGCAGCCGCAAACCCGGCTCCTCCCGGGACTCCCTTTCCGTGGCGAGTTGCTCGGTCATTGGGGGCACGCTCGCGGATGGCGGAACAGGCCGGCCGGCGTCGATCGCGATGCCGGGATGCGGCCGCGCGCGGCGTGGCCGCCGGGCGCGATCCGCAGGGTCGGTCCGGTGAAGATAGCCGGCCAGGCGGCTGCAGGGAACAAGGGTCCGATCCGGACAGCAATCGGACCCGGCGCCTTGGCCATCTCCCGCAGCGGGGTGGTCCCCATCGATTCGCAATCCCGCAAGATGCTGTTGCAGCAGATCATCGGCCGCGAAGCAGCAAACTTTACGCGCCGCTGCGGGCCGTGTGGTGGCAGCCGCAGGGGCTGGGCCGACCTTTGGGCAGGTGTGCCGGAGGGCCGCACGAAGCGGGTGCCGGGCTGATCGGCGCGCCGGTGGCGGCGGGCGAAACATCGGCCGGAAGCTCGGCCCGGCGCCGACCACGACACTCATTCCTCGTCGGTTTCGAACTCCACCATCGCGTCGCGATCGAATGCCAGCGCCTCGACCGCCTGCCGCACCTTGTTGGCGGTCGAGAGGTTGGGCGCGTCGACCTCGAGTGCGTGGGTGGTGCCACCGTTGCCGACATCCAGGTCGCTGAGTCCGGCCGAACTGGAATCGGGGTCGTTCATGTGCGGCATCAGGTCGGCGACTTCCTCGACGTGCTCGATGCCGTCGATGCTGTTGAGCAGGTTGCCGATGGCGCGGGCGTCGTCTTCGCTGCCGGTGATGCGGATACGTAGCAGGGGCATGGCGGAGGGCCTGGTGCGGTGGTAACTCAGGCTAGGCAGCGGCGAGCCAACGCGGCGTGACGGACGCGCGGCGGCGGGTGCGTGGTTCAGCCGCCACCGAGCGCGTGCACGATCTCGACGCGATCGCCTTCGCCGAGCTGCAGCTCGTCATGGCGGCCGCGCGGCACGATCTCACCGTTGACCTCGACCGCGACCCGCCGTTCGGCCAGGCCCTCGCTCTGCAACAACAGCGCCACGGTGGTGTCGTCGGGGACGAGCCGGGCCTCGCCGTTGAGGATGATGTCCATGAGGCGATTGTCGCGTGTCGCGGCATCGGTCGCCAGCCGGTCTCCCGGCGAGGGCGCGGCGGGAAGTGAGGGTGAGGGAGGCGAGGGAGGCGAGTGGTCGTGGATGCGGGGCTGGTGGCTTGCCTGCTCACCGGGCGCGAGGGCAGCGACAACGTCGGCCCTGTTCCCTATCCCCGTTCTCCGTTCTCCACTCGTTGCCAGTCCGCCGCACCCGGCATAGACTTCGCGGCACGCGGGTGTAGCTCAATGGTAGAGCTGTTGCTTCCCAAGCAACTGACGAGGGTTCGATTCCCTTCACCCGCTCCAGATTGACGGCGGCCTTGATCCTCGCGGACGGGGCCGCCGTTTTTGGTTTGATCCGTTCGATGGGTACGTTCGCCGCCGCGTGCGCCGGGCGGCGGTCGGGCGCCATGGCCTGACGTCGGGAGGTGTGATGTCCGCAGATGCGATGCCAGCGAGAATCGTGCTCGGCTGGCGCGAATGGGTTGCGCTGCCGGCACTGGGGCTGGATGCGATCCGCGCCAAGGTCGACACCGGCGCGCGCAGCTCGGCGTTGCATGTCGATGCGCAGTGGCGGTTCACCGAAGGCGGCGCGCCATGGGTCGGGTTCCGCCTGACTCCGTCCGACGCCGTTGGTGCCATCGAGGCCCGCGCACCGGTGCTGGACGAGCGCGAGGTGACCGATTCGGGTGGCCACACCACGCGCCGGGTGTTCCTGCGCACGCCGCTGCGACTGGCCGGGATCGAACGCGAAATCGAAATAAACCTGTCGGACCGGCGCGGCATGCTGTTCCCGATGCTGCTGGGCCGCACCGCCACCGCCCGCGCGTTCACGGTCGACCCGGCACGCTCGTTCCTCCACGCTCGCCACGCTCCTGATGGCAGCCTCAAGCCGATACCTCTTCCATGAAGCTCGCGATCCTGTCGCGCAACACCAAGCTGTATTCGACCCGACGCCTGGTCGAGGCCGCCCGCGAGCAACGCCACAGCGTGCGCGTGCTCGACCCGCTGCGCTGCTACATGCGCATCGCCTGCAGCGGCTTCCAGATGCACTACAAAGGCCGCGAGATTGCCGGATACCAAGCGGTGATCCCGCGCATCGGCGCCTCGGTCACGCGCTACGGCACCGCGGTGCTGCGCCAGTTCGAGCTGATGGACAGCTTCACGCCCAATCCGTCCGACGCGATCCTGCGCGCGCGCGACAAGCTGCGCAGCCACCAGATGCTGGCGGCGCAGGGGATTGGATTGCCGGCCACGGTGTTTGGCGACAACCCCGACGACACCACCGACCTGCTGTCGATGCTCGGCCCGCCGCCGCACGTGATCAAGCTCAATGAGGGCACCCAGGGCGCCGGAGTGATGCTGACCGAGAAGCTCTCGGCCTCGCGCGGGGTGATCGAGGCGCTGCGCGGGCTCTATGCGCAGTTCCTGGTGCAGGAGTTCGTGGCCGAGGCCAAGGGCGCGGACCTGCGCTGTTTCGTGGTCGGCGGCAAGGTGGTGGCGGCAATGAAGCGGCAGGCACCGAAGGGCGATTTCCGCTCCAACCTGCACCGCGGCGGCCGGGCCAAGGGGGTCAGGGCGACGGCCACCGAGCAGGACGTGGCGATCCGCGCCGCGCGGGTGCTGGGGCTGGGCGTGGCCGGTGTCGACCTGATCCGCTCCCACCGCGGCCCGCTGGTGCTGGAGGTCAACGCCTCGCCGGGCCTGGAGGGCATCGAGGCCGCCAGCGGGGTCGACGTGGCCGGGGAGATCGTCGATTACGTGGCGCAGCGCTATAAACGGCGCGCCGCCAAGCGCGCCGCCGCGGCCAAGGCGTGACGGCCGGCCCAGTCCCGAGCCTTCCGGCTGTTTTAACCTTTCGTTCACGCCCGTTTTAACGAGTGTTTAATCGCTCCGGGCGTAGCGTCACCGGACCGCAGCTCTGCCGGCTTCCAAGTCAGCCCTGTTTGGCGCAGCAGGTTCGGTATCGGGGCAACACCTTTGGCCCAGGCGCGGCAATCCCGCGTCTGGGCCTTTATTTGCGCGGCTTCCGACCGGCGTCCGACTGGCCGGGACCGGCGCCTGCCGCGGAGCGGTGATGACGGCAACACGCGCATGTCTGGCAGAATCGCCCCGGGGTAAGCTCGCCTGGCGGCCGGGCCAGCCATCAACCCAGTCATGACCGGTACCTTGCCAACTGGCAGGGGTCGACAAGCCCTCTTCAGGACGACTCCATGCGCATCCTTGTCATAGAAGACAACCAGGACATCGCCGCCAACCTCGGCGACTTCCTCGAAGACCGCGGCCACGCCGTCGACTTCGCCGCCGACGGCATCACCGGGCTGCACCTGGCGGTGGTGCACGACTTCGATGCGATCGTGCTTGATCTCAACCTGCCCGGCCTGGATGGCCTGGAGGTCTGCCGCAAGCTGCGCAACGAGGCGCGCAAGCAGACCCCGGTGCTGATGCTGACCGCGCGCGATTCGCTGGACAACAAACTGGCCGGCTTCGACTCGGGTGCGGACGACTACCTGATCAAGCCGTTCGCGCTGCAGGAGGTCGAGGTGCGGCTGAACGCGCTGTCGCGGCGCGGCCGTGGGGTGCAGACCCGGGTGCTCGAGGCGGCCGACCTGGAATACAACCTCGACACCCTGGAGGTGCGCCGCCAGGGCAAGCTGCTGCAGCTCAACCCGACCGCGCTGAAGATCCTGCAGGCGCTGATGGAGGCGAGCCCGGCGGTGGTCACCCGGCAGGAGCTGGAGACCCGCGTGTGGGGCGAGGAGTTGCCGGATTCGGACTCGCTGCGCGTGCACATCCACGGACTGCGCGCGGTGGTCGACAAGCCGTTCGCGACCAACCTGATCCAGACCCGCCACGGCATCGGCTACCGGATCGCCGAGCTCGATGCCGGCAGCTGAGGTGCCGGGCGGCGGGGACACGTCGGCTGAAGGCTTGCCCGCCGAGCGCACGCCTGCCGCCGGTGCGCCGGTGCGCCGGCGCGCGCGCTACCGGCGGCGACTGCGCAGCCGCATCATTCTGTCGTTCGCGCTGTTCGGCTTCGGGCTGATGGTGCTGTTCGCGTTCGCGACCAACCTGACCCGCAGCCGGGTCGAGAACCAACTGGTCGAGGACGTGCTCAACCGCAACATCGACGAGTACGCCAAGCGCTACTACGCCGACCCGGAGGCCAATCCGGCGGTGCCGGTGGAGCAGATCTACGGCCGCGTAGTCGGTCGCTCGCGCTTCGAGGAACTGCGCCTGGACGAGCCCGACTGGTACGAGCTGCCCGACGGCATCCACAACATTTCCGGAACCGACGAGGACGGCTCGCCGTTCTCCTACAAGCTGGCGGTGCGCAAGACCCCGCAGGAGTGGTTTTTCCTGGCCTACGACATGACCCAGACCGCGCGCGGCGAACGTCAGTTCAATCGCGCGATCTACATCTCGGTGGTGTTCTTCACCGTGCTGTCGCTGCTGGTCGGCTGGTGGGCGGCCTCGCGCGTGATGAGTCCGGTGTCGGAGCTGGCCCGCCGGCTCAAGCGTTCCGGGCGCAGCGCCCAGCCCGAGGCGCTGGCCGCGCACTTCCCCGACGACGAGGTCGGCCAGCTGGCCGAGGCGCTGGATGATTATGCCGAGCGGCTGACCGACGTGGTGCAGCGCGACCGCGAGTTCAACGCCGACGTCAGCCATGAGTTGCGCACGCCGTTGGCGGTGATCCGCGGCGCGGTCGAGCTGCTGCTCTCGCGCCCCGACGTCGACGACAAGACCCGCAACCGGCTGGAGCGCATCCAGCGCGCCGAGCAGCAATGCGCCGACCTGATCAGCGCCTTGCTGCTGCTGTCGCGCAACGAACGCGGCCACGGCGCGACCGATGTCTGCCGGGTCGCCGAGCAGCTGCTCGAGACGCATCGTGCGCAGATCGTCGGCAAGCCGCTGGAGCTGCGCTTGGATGGCCGCAGCGGACTGGTGGTGGATGCGCCGGAGGCGGCGATCGCGGTGGCGCTGGGCAACCTGATCGGCAACGCGGTCAAGTACACCACCCGCGGCGAGGTCATCGTGCGGATGCACGGCCACTCGGTCGAGGTGATCGATTCCGGCCCCGGCTTGAGCGCGGAGGACGCGGCCAAGCTGTTCGAGCGTGGTTATCGCGGCACCCATGCCGAGCACTCGCAGGGCGGCGGCATCGGCCTGTCGATCGTGCGCCGGCTGTGCGAGCTCTACGGCTGGGATGTGTGGGTGCGCCCCGGCGAGGTGCAGGGTGTGGTGGCGACATTGACGTTCGCGCCG
Organism: Novilysobacter longmucuonensis; assembly: GCF_046600735.1. Taxonomy (NCBI): domain Bacteria; kingdom Pseudomonadati; phylum Pseudomonadota; class Gammaproteobacteria; order Lysobacterales; family Lysobacteraceae; genus Novilysobacter; species Novilysobacter longmucuonensis. Next base: position 70,522 of record NZ_JBJMAW010000011.1, on the reverse strand, counting down.
CCCCGCTCCTGACCGCCTTTGCAGGAGCGAAAGCTTTTTTGACACGGATCCGCGCGGATCAAAACGGATAAGGCGGAAGCACAAAGATGTTGCTTTATCCGTTCTTCATCGGCGTTGATCTGCGTCAGAAAGCCTTTGCGCCCCCGAGAGGCTCAACTGTCCAAGGGCTCCAGCCAGCCGTACCGGTCCGGCGTGCTGCCGTCGAACAGGCCGAAGAACAATGCCTGGATTCGCTGGGTCAGCGGCCCCGGCTTGCCCGCGCCGACCTGGCGGCCATCGACCGAGCGGATCGGGGTGATCTCCGCGGCGGTGCCGCACATGAACAGCTCGTCGCACAGGTAGAGGTACTCGCGCGGCAGGTCCCGCTCGATCACCTCGATGCCGGCGTCGCGGGCCAGCCGGATGATCGAGTTGCGGGTCAGCCCGTTGAGCAGCGCCGCGCTGACCGGCGTGGTGTGCAGCGCGCCGTCGAACACCAGGAACAGGTTCTCGCCCGCGCCCTCGCTGAGCAGGCCGGTGGAGGCCAGTGCGATGCCTTCGCCGAACCCGAGCCGGCGCGCCTCGCGTGCGACCAGCTGGCCCGAAAGATAGTTGCCGCCGGCCTTGGCACCGGCCGGCAGGGTGTTGGGCGCGAAGCGTTGCCAGCTCGACACGCAGGCATCGATGCCGGTTTCCAGCACGCCCTCGCCGAGATACGGCCCCATGTGCCAAGCCGCGACCGCCAGGTCGGTCGGGGTGTCGGCCGAGAGGCCGAAGCCGCCGAGCCCGCGATAGGCGATCGGGCGCAAATAGGCCTTGCCCAACCCATTGCGGGTGATCACCTCGCGGCACGCGGCATTGATTTGCCCGGGCGTGTACGGCATCGGCATGTCGTAGATCCGGGCCGAGGCGAACAGGCGCTTGGTGTGGTCGCTCAGCCGGAAGATCGCCGCCCCCTGCGGACGGCCGCCGGTGGAGGTCTCGTAGCTGCGGATGCCCTCGAACACTGATGAGCCGTAGTGCAGCGCATGCGACATCACGTGCGTGGTGGCGTCCTGCCAACGCTTGATCGCGCCGTTGTGCCAGATCCACTCGGGGTATTGCATCGTCGGTTTCCGCAGGTTGAAACCGCTATTGTGCCCGTGGGCCGGTCTTGGCCGCAGCATTCCTGTAGGAGCGGCTTCAGCCGCGATGGGTCATCCGTGCCGACGCTGCATCCGGAAACCCGTCGCGGCTGAAGCCGCTCCTACAAGGGGAACTCGGATGTGCCGGTCCAGGCCGCTGCGGTCAACCCTTGATCCACCAGCAGCCGAAGTGCTCCTGCAGGCCGAACACCGTGCTCGATGGCGTAATGCTGTTGGCCAGGGTCTGCTCCACGCGCAGCGCGACCGGCTGCTGGCGCACGCTGGCCTGCGGGTAGTAGTTGCCATCGACCCGGGCCGAACCCGGCATCACCGGGACGATGTCGACCAGCGGGCGCTGCACCAGTTCGTCCAGGCGCGACATCACCCCGTAGCCGTTGGTCCCCGACATGCCGGCCCAGTGATAGACGCTGGCCAGCCGGTTGGGATCGCGGCTGTCGATCGCGCTGGCCATCTCGTAGACCAGGTCCTGCAGGTTGCGCGCGCAGACGTTGCGATGAAAGCGGCCGGAGGGCGTGCCGGCTGTTGCTGCGGCGGCTTGCGTGGCGCCGTCGGCCACCTCGCAATCGCGATCGGTGAACACCGCAGTGCCATCGGTCCCGGTGCAGCGTTGGACCTGGGCCGGCGCGGACAGCGGCCACGCGCATGCGGCCAGCAGCGCCAGCGAGGAAGGGATGAGGACGGAGCGCAGGTGCAATGTCATGGGGGCAGGTTAGCTGCGCGCGGCCCGGTCGACCAGTGCGGCGGCTTCACGGGTTCACCCGGTGCGGGCGTTTGTGACGCGAGACAAGAAGCCGCTGCGCTGCTGGTCGCCGCCAGCCGGCTCGGCCCTCAGAAGCGCACGAAATAGCACCCGTGGTAACGCTCCACGTCCAACCTGGTCACGCTGCGCGCGACCTCGTCACCGACAATCAGCTGCATCGCCCCGGCACTGCCGCCGACGCCGCTCGCGCCGGCGCTGGCATAGCGCACGCCGCCGCCGATCCGCGCGTCGAGATAATGCGCCTGTGCAAGCGGCTGGCTGGCGAGTGCGTCCAGCTGCTGCAGGATGCGCTGGCCATTTGCGTGGGAGAGACCGGCCCAGTGATAACTCTCGGCTAGACGGTTGACGTCGCCCAGCGCGATCGCCCCTTCGAGCTCGGTCGCCAGTTGTGTGGTCGAGCGCGCGCAGCCCAGTGCGCGACGCGCGGCGTTGCTTCGACGGGTCGCCGTGCTCATGTCGGCGGGCTGCACTCCCGGTCCGGGGGCCTGTTCGCGCGCGACCCGCGTCAGCAGTTCGGTGGGCATCGGGCGGGCGACCGCGCCGATGGCGGCGCAGGCCTGGTCGGTGTAGACGGTGACACCGTCGGCGGCCTCGCAGCGCTGCAGCGTGGTACCCGCATTGACCGCTGGCGGCAGTGCGATCATGGCCGTGAGCACGGCGGCGCGACCAACGGCGAAATGGAGTGGGGACATGGCGCAAGGCCCGGGGGCAGGTCGCCTGCATGCTCACCGCGGCACCGTCAATGCATCGTGTGAAAAGGCCCGTGGGGCTGAACCCCAATACAACTCAGGACAACTTGGCGATCACGTTAAGCGTGGGTTTCGCCAGGTTCAGCGTATAGAAGTGCAGCCCCGGCGCGCCGCCCTCGATCAGGCGCCGACACAGCTGTGCGACCACCTCGGCACCGAACTCGCGGACGCTGGCCGTGTCGTCGCCATAGGCGAGCATGCGCTGCGCGATCCAGCGCGGGATCTCCGCGCCGCACATTTCCGAGAACCGGCGGATCTGGCTGAAATTGGAGATCGGCATGATGCCCGGCACGATCGGGATATCCAGGCCGGCCGCGCGCACGTCTTCGACGAAGCGGAAGTACGCATCGGCATTGTAGAAGTACTGGGTGATCGCGCCGTTGGCGCCGGCCTCGACCTTGCGCTTGAAGTTGGCGAGATCGGCATGCGCGTCGCGGGCCTGCGGGTGCATTTCCGGATACGCCGCAACTTCGATATGGAAATGATCGCCGGTCTCGGCGCGGATGAACTCCACCAGTTCGTTGGCGTAGCGCAGGTCGCCGGGGCTGACCATGCCCGAGGGCAGGTCGCCGCGCAGCGTGACCAGGCGACGCGCGCCGAGCGCCCGGTAGAGCTTCAGCAGCCCACGGATCTCCTCGCGCGAGCCGCCCATGCAGGTGATATGCGGCGCGGCACTGAGGCCGTACTCACCGCGCAGGTGCTGGATCGCCTCGGGCGTATGGCTCAGCGTCGAGCCGCCGGCGCCGAAGGTCACGCTGACGTAGTCGGGCGATTGCTGCTTGAGCCTGGCGGCGGTCTTGTTGAGCTGCGCGCGCTGCTCGTCGGTCTTGGGCGGGTAGAACTCGAAACTGATCGGGAGCATGCGGGCAGCCACGGCGGATGTCACGGAATTGTATCTTTTCATCGCGATGAATGTACAAGATTATCCGGTCGGCCGGCGCCGAGGTTCTGTAGGAGCGGCTTCAGCCGCGAGCTCTGCCCCGGCTTTTGTAGGAGCGACGTAAGTCGCGACCACGATATTCGGTCTTCAATGCGAATCGCGACTCACGTCGCTCCTACAACAGCGCCGGCCATCGTCGACGCGTGGGCGTAGCTGTGGTGATCGCGGCTGAAGCCGCTCCTACAGGAGCAGACGTTTCGGCTCAAAAAACGGGCGCCGAAGCGCCCGCTTTTTGTTTCTGTGAAAACAGCGACTCAGTAACGGTAGTGGTCCGGCTTGTACGGGCCTTCCACCGGCACGCCGAGGTAGCCGGCCTGCGCGTCGGTCAGCTTGGTCAGCTTCACGCCGATCTTTTCCAGGTGCAGGCGCGCGACCTCCTCGTCGAGCTTCTTGGGCAGCAGGTAGACCTGCTTGCCGTAGCTGTCCTTGTGCGCCCACAGGTCGATCTGGGCCAGGGTCTGGTTGGCGAACGAGTTGGACATCACGAAGCTGGGATGGCCGGTGGCGCAGCCCAGGTTGACCAGCCGGCCTTCGGCCAGCAGGAAGATCGCGTTGCCGCCCGGAAACACGAACTTGTCGACCTGCGGCTTGATGTTGATCTGCTCGACATCCTTGCGCGCCTGCAACGCATCGACCTGGATCTCGTTGTCGAAGTGGCCGATGTTGCAGACGATCGCCTGGTCCTTCATCGCCTGCATGTGCTCGACGGTGATGATGTCCTTATTGCCGGTGGTGGTGACGTAGATGTCGCCGCGGCCCAGGGTGCTTTCGAGGGTGTTGATCTCGAAGCCTTCCATCGCCGCCTGCAACGCGCAGATCGGGTCGATCTCGGTGACCACCACGCGCGCGCCGTAGGCCTGCAGCGACGCCGCGCAGCCCTTGCCGACGTCGCCGTAGCCGCAGACCACAGCGACCTTGCCGGCCAGCATCACGTCCATCGCGCGCTTGAGGCCGTCGGCCAGCGACTCGCGGCAGCCATAGAGGTTGTCGAACTTGGACTTGGTGACCGAGTCGTTGACGTTGATCGCCGGGATCAGCAGCTTGCCCTGCTCGGCCAGCTGGTACAGACGATGCACGCCCGTGGTGGTCTCCTCGGAGACGCCCCTCCAGCCCTCGACCACGGTGTGCCAGAAGCCGGGACGCTCCTTGTGCACGCGCTTGAGCAGGTTCTTGATGACCTGCTCCTCCTGGCTGGAGGCCGGCTCGTCGACCCACTTGCTGCCGTTCTCGAGATCAAATCCGTTGTGGATCAGCAGGGTGACGTCGCCGCCATCGTCGACCACCAGTTGCGGGCCGAGGAAGCCACCCTTGCCATCGGGGAAGCTCAGCGCGTCGAGCGTGCAGTCCCAGTACTCCTCCAGGGACTCGCCCTTCCAGGCGAACACCGGGGTGCCAGTCACGGCGATCGCCGCGGCGGCGTGGTCCTGGGTCGAGAAGATGTTGCACGAGGCCCAGCGCACGTCGGCGCCGATGTCCTTGAGGGTCTCAATCAGCACCGCGGTCTGGATGGTCATGTGCAGCGAGCCGGTCACGCGCACGTCCTTGAGCGGCGCCTCGGAGGCGTACTTGCGGCGGATCGACATCAGCCCCGGCATCTCGTGCTCGGCGATGTCGATTTCCTTGCGGCCCCAGTCGGCCAGCGAGATGTCGGCGATCTTGTAATCGCCCTCGGTCGAGAAGGTTTTGGCTACAGCGTTCATGTGAAGCTCCGGTGTGTTTTGCCCCCTCTCCCGCTCGCGGGAGAGGGTTGGGGTGAGGGCAGGGCAAACCGGGCGCCGTTGATCGATGGATTCCGCCGAGCCTGGCCGTTCTGGGGGCATGGAGATGCCCGACGGTCGCAGCGCCCCTCGGCGAACCGGGCAATTGTACCTGCGCGGCGTCTCGCACAACTTGTAGAGCCAGGCTTGCCCGGCTGTTTTCGCTCTCCTCGCGCAGCGCAGCAACTCCGCTACTGCCGGCCCTGCGGCAATCCCATCCGGTACTTGCGTCACTGCCTCGCGTGGCCTGGCTGTGGCATCTTGCCGGGATGCGGCGCCCGGCCGCCATTCCTATCGGGGACTTCCATGCACCACATGTTGCGGCGCGCCTGCGCCACCGCCCTGCTTGTCGCTCTGCTGCCACTGGGCCTGTCGGCCCAGCCGGTGCCCGCCAACGGCTACCAGACCCCCGCGCCGGCGCTGCAGGCGCTGGTCGATGCGCCGCGCCCGCCGCAGCTGTCACTGAGCCCCGATCGCGACATGCTTGCGTTCATCCAGAACCCGGCGCTGCCCGGCATCGTCGACGTCGCCCAGCCGGAGCTGAAGCTGGCCGGCATCCGCATCAACCCGCGCACCTATGCGCGCAGCCAGTTCTCCTTCGGCAGCGACCTGTGGCTGATGGACATTGCTAGCAGCGAGCAGCACCGCATCGCCGGCCTGCCGCCAGAGCTGGCGCTGGTGTCGCTGTCGTGGTCGCCCGACCAGCGACACCTCGCGCTGAGCCACGTCGACAAGGCTGCCGGTGAGCTGCAGTTGTGGCTGGTCGAGGTCGCCACCCGCCAGGCGCGCCGGCTCGGCAGCCAAGCGCTCAATGCCGTGGCCGGGCGCGGCTTCGACTGGATGCCCGACAGCCAGCGCCTGCTGGTCAACCTGCGGCCGGCCGGGCAGGGCCCGGCGCCGGAGTTCGACGGCATCCCGCACGGGCCCAACATCCAGCAGACCGGGCCGGGTGGCAGCGTCAAGCAGATACGCACCTACCAGGACCTGCTCGGCAATGAGCGTGACGCGCTGACCTTCGAGCACTACCTGCGCTCGCAGCTCGCGCTGATCGACTTGCGCGGCGAGATTCGCAAACTCGGCACGCCCGAGCTGCACATCGCTGCGGCGCCGTCGCCGGACGGGCAGTACATCCTGAGCCAGCGCATCGAGCGGCCGTTCTCGTACCTGGTGCCGTACTCGCGTTTCCCGCGCCGGATCGACGTGCTCGGGCTCGACGGCACCCCGGTGCACGAAGTCGCGCGCCTGCCCCTGGTCGAGGGCCTGCCGACCGGCAACGACGCCGTGCCGACCGGCGTGCGCACTATCGCCTGGCGCAGCGACGCACCGGCCACCCTGGTCTGGGCCGAAGCCCAGGACGGCGGCGACCCGAATCGCGAGGCCGAGGTGCGCGATGCGGTGTTTGCCCACGCCGCACCGTTCGAGGCCCAACCGGTGACGCTGGCGCGCCTGTCGATGCGTTACGGCGGCACCACCTGGGGCCGCGGCGATCTGGCGCTACTCAGCGAGTACTGGTGGAAGACGCGCCAGACCAAACAGTGGCGCATCGCCCCGGACGCGCCGGACCGCGCGCCGGAGTTGATCGTCGAGCGCTCCTTCGAAGACCGTTACAACGATCCGGGCCGGCCGATGACCGCCCCCGACGCCGCCGGCAACCCGCGCCTGATCATCGCCGCCGATGGCGACAGCATCTTCCTCGATGGCCCCGGCGCCTCGCCCGAGGGCGACCGCCCGTTCCTGGACCGCTTCAATCTGGCCGGCCGGTCCAAGACCCGTCTGTTCCACTCGCAGGCGCCGCATTACGAGTCGGTGCAGGTGATGCTCGACAGCGACGGCACGCGCGTGCTGACCACGCGCGAGTCGCCGACGGAGGTACCGAACTACTACCTGCGCGACCTGAGCGCCGACGGTGCGGCACCGGTGGCGCTGACCGACTTCCCGCACCCGACCCCGCAACTGCGCGACGTGCAGAAGCAGCAGATCCGCTACACCCGCGACGACGGCGTCGAACTGACCGGCACCCTGTACCTGCCGGCCGGCTTCGATCCCGCGCGCGATGGTCCGCTGCCGCTGCTGATGTGGGCCTATCCACAGGAGTTCAAGTCCGCCAGCGCCGCCAGCCAGGTGACCGACTCGCCGTACCGCTTCAACCGGATCAGCTACTGGGGGCCGCAGGCGTTTCTCGCCCGCGGCTTCGCGGTGCTAGACGATCCCTCGATGCCGATCATCGGCGAGGGCGACATCGAGCCCAACGACACCTACATCGAGCAACTCGCCGCCAGCGCACAGGCCGCGGTCGACGAGGTGGTGCGCCGCGGCGTCGCCGACCGCGACCGGATCGCGGTCGGCGGGCACTCCTACGGCGCCTTCATGGCCGCCAACCTGCTGGCCCACACCGACCTGTTCAAGGCCGGCATCGCCCGCAGCGGCGCCTACAACCGCTCGCTCACCCCGTTCGGTTTCCAGGCCGAGGAGCGCAACTACTGGCAGGCGCAGGACACCTACCTGGCGATGTCGCCGTTCAACCATGCCCAGAACATCAAGGCCCCGCTGCTGATCATCCACGGCGAGCAGGACAACAACTCCGGCACCTTCCCGGTCCAGAGCGAACGCCTGTTCGCCGCGATCAAGGGCCTGGGCGGCAACGCCCGGCTGGTGATGCTGCCCAACGAATCGCACGGCTACCGCGCGCGCGAGTCGGTGCTGCACATGCTGGCCGAAACCGACGCCTGGCTGGAGGAACACGTGAAGGGCACCGAAACGGGCGCGGGCGAGCAGGCGGAGTAGGCACTCCGCGCCGGCGCTCCATCGGCTACCTGTAGGAGCGGCTTCAGCCGCGATCAAAACTTGGTTTCGAGTCGCAGCCACCAGTCGCGGCTGAAGCCGCTCCTACAACGCCCGTCGCGGCTTCAGTGCCGCGTTGCCGACGCGGGCACATCGCGGCCTCACCAGTCGGTCGGCTTGTAATCCTTGAGAAACTGCCCCCACACGTGCTCGCCGCTGTTGATGCCGTGGATGATCGGGTCGACGATGCGCGCGGCGCCGTCGACGATGTCCAGCGGCGGGTGGAAGCGCTCCTCCAGCGTCTTGCGCGCGGCGAGCTCGGCCGGGTCCTCGTCGGTCACCCAGCCGGTATCGACCGAGTTCATGTGGATGCCGTCGCCGTGGTAATCGGCCGCGGCGGTGCGGGTCATCATGTTGAGCGCGGCCTTGGCCATGTTGGTGTGCGGATGCCGGGTGGTCTTGAAGTTGCGGTAGAACTGCCCCTCCACCGCGGACACGTTGACGATGTGCTTGTCGCGGCGCGGTCCGGAGCCGTCCGTGCGCAGCATCAGCGGCTTGAGCCGTGCATTGAGGATGAATGGCGCGATCGCGTTGACCAGCTGCGTCTCCAGCAGTTCGACCGACGGCACCTCGGCCATCAGCAGGCGCCAGGAGTTGCGCCCGCGCAGGTCGACCTGCTGCAGGTCCTGGTCGAGCCGGCCTTCGGGGAACAGGTGCTTCTGGCCCAGCAGTTCCTCGGCCAGCAGCGGCACCTGTGACAGCTCGGCGGCGCGGGTCAGGCCGGCGGTCCCGGTGATCTCGCGGCCATTGCCGACCTGCAGCGCCGAGGCGGCGGCCTCGGGCAGCAGGTCATGGCTGCGCAGGCCTTCGTAGTTGCCGATCAGCTTGCGCACCTCCATGGGCATGTCGTGCAGCGCCGCGGTCTCCCCGGCCATCATGTGCGCGTAGAACTCCGGCGGGCGGCGCACGGTCTGGCAGGCGTTGTTGATGATGAAGTCGAGCCGCTCGCGGGTCGCCAGCAGCTCGCGGCAGAACGCCTCGACACTGGGCGTGTGGCGCAGGTCCAGCCCGAATACCTGCAGGCGATGCCCCCAGTCGGCGAAGTCCGGCTCGGCCGCATAGCGCGCGGCCGAATCACGCGGGAAGCGCGTGGTCACGATCAGCTCGGCGCCGGCGCGCAGCAGCTTGAGTCCGGCCTGGTAGCCGATCTTGACGCGGCCGCCAGTTAGCAGCGCAACGCGCCCGTTGAGATCGGCCAGCTCGGTGCGTTTGGCGTAGTTGAAGTCCGCGCAGGCCGGGCACAGCTGGTCGTAGAAGTGATGCACCCGCGTGTATTTCTGCTTGCAGACGTAGCAGTGCAGCAGTTCGGGCGACTCGCGCCGGGCGGTGGACTCGTCCTGCGGCTCGTTCGGCTGAAAACCCTGCGGCCCGAAACCTTCGGGCACGAAGTAGTTCGGCGTGGTGAAGACCGGCCGGCGGCGTAGCGTGCGGATACCGGTCTGCTCGAGCAGGGCCTCGCTGCGGCGGATGTTCTCGGCATTGCGCTCGCGCTCCAATGCCTTGAGCTTCTGCCGCCGCGCACCTGGATCGGGATGGTAGACCTGGGCCACGGCCTGGTGCAGGCGACTGCGGTCGTCGGCCGGCAGCGTGTCGAGCAGGGTGCGGTCCGCGGCGATGGCCTCGAGCAGGTCCAGGGTCACGCGCAGGCGCTCGGGCGCGGTGGGGTTGGTGTTGTCGGTCATGGTGCAGCGTGGTCTGTGTCGGCGACGTTCTGTAGGAGCGGCTTCAGCCGCGATCGAAGTCCGGCCGGCCGACGTGGAATCGGACTCGGCTGAAGCCGCTCCTACAGCGATGCAGGTTTGCGGCGTGTAATGAAGAACGGGCCGCGATGCGGCCCGTCGGGTCGGTTTCGCGCAGAAGCAGCTCTACTTCTTCAAGCCGCCGGCCTTGCGCAATTCCTCGGCCTTGTCGGTCTTCTCCCACGAGAACGCGGTCGCGGTGTTCCGGTTGCCGGCGCCATCGACGTAGCTGACTTCCTTGGGCTTGCGGCCGAAGTGACCGTACGCGGCGGTGGCCTGGTAGACCGGGTGGATCAGGTCGAGCATCTTGACGATGCCGTACGGGCGCAGGTCGAAGTGCTTGCGGATCAGCTTCTCGATCTTTTCATCGGAAATGGCGCCGGTGCCGAAGGTGGTGACCGAGATCGACGTCGGCTCGGCGACGCCGATCGCGTAGCTCAGTTGCACCTCGCACTTGTCAGCCAGACCGGCGGCGACCACGTTCTTGGCGACGTAACGCGCGGCGTAGGCGGCCGAACGGTCGACCTTGGACGGGTCCTTGCCAGAAAACGCACCGCCGCCGTGGCGCGCCATGCCGCCGTAGGTGTCGACGATGATCTTGCGCCCGGTCAGGCCGCAGTCGCCGACCGGGCCGCCGATCACGAAGATGCCGGTTGGATTGATGTGGATCTTGTTCTTCGACAGCGATGCCATCCAAGCCTTGGGCAGCACCGGCTTGAGGATGTGCTCGCGCACGCCTTCGATCAGGTCCTTCTGCTTGATGCCCGGGTCGTGCTGGGTCGAGAGCACCACCGCATCAATGCCAAGGATGGCGTTGTCGTTGCCGTAGCGCAGGGTCACCTGGCTCTTGGCGTCCGGCCGTAGCCACGGCAGCGGCGAATTCTTCTTCTTGCGCACCTTGGCCTGCTGTTCGACCAGGCGGTGGCTGTAGTAGATCGGCGCCGGCATGAACTCGGGCGCCTCGTTGCAGGCGTAGCCGAACATCAGGCCCTGGTCGCCCGCGCCCTGCTCCTCGGGCTTCTTGCGGTCGACGCCGGCGGCGATGTCGGGCGACTGCTTGCCGATCAGGTTGAGGATGCCGCAGGTATGGCCGTCGAAGCCGACTTCCGAATTGGTATAGCCGATGTCGTTGATGACCCGGCGCGCGAGACCCTCGATGTCGACCCAGGCGGTGGTGCTGACCTCGCCGGCGACGATCGCCACGCCGGTCTTGACCATCGTCTCGCAGGCTACGCGGGCGCGCTTGTCCTGAGCGAGGATCGCGTCGAGCACCGCGTCGGAGATCTGGTCGGCGACCTTGTCCGGATGGCCTTCGGATACGGATTCGGAGGTGAACAGATAACTGGACATCGAGTCTATATCCCTGCATTCGGATAAAAGGATGGCCGCGAATGATACAGATTCGGCGCGCGTGACGCATTGTGCCGGGTCGTGGCGTTGTCGGTGGGTAAAGCAACGAACCGGCTCCGGAGTCGGCTTACCATCGGGTGGATGGATTCGCTGACCCAGATATTCCTCGGCGCCGCGGTCACCGCCGCGATCGTACCGCCGCAGCACCGCCGCGCCGCATTGCTGGCCGGCGCCGCGCTGGGCACGGTGCCGGATCTGGATGCGCTGCCGATCGCATTGCTGACCGACGATCCGGTCCACCGCATGATCTGGCATCGCGGCGCCAGCCACTCGCTGCTGGTGCTGCCGCTGCTCGCCTGGGCGATCTGGGCCTGGTTGCGCACGCGCGGCGGCCGCGTCGCCGCGGCGCCGCAACGCTGGTTCTGGGCAATCCAGCTGGCGTTGCTGACCCATCCGCTGCTCGACGCCTTCACCGTCTACGGCACGCAGTTGCTGTGGCCGCTGCCGCCGCGACCGGTGATGTGGTCGAGCATGTTCATCATCGATCCGCTGTACACGATCTGGCTGCTGGTCGCCTGCGTGTTCGCCTGGTTCGCGCGCGATCGGCGCTCGGGCAGCCACGCGCTGGTCGCCGGGCTGGCGTTGAGTTCGCTCTATCTTGCCGGCTCCCTGCTGGCCAAGGGCGCGGTCGAACGCGAGGCCGGGCGCGCGCTGGCGCAATTGGGGCTGCAAGACGCGCCGCGGTTTTCGGTGCCGATGCCGTTCAACATCCTGCTGTGGCGGGTGGTCGCCATGACGCCAGAGGGATTTGTCGAAGGCGAGCGCTCTCTGGTCGCCGACCGCGGGCCGATGCGGTTCACGGAACATGCCTCGGACGTTTCGAGCCTGATGCAGGTGAGTGGCTACCCGAGCGTGCGGCAGTTGAGCTGGTTCAGCCGCGGCTTCATGAAGGCCGAGCAGCGCGACGGCCAACTGGTGCTGTCCGACCTGCGCATGGGCAGCGAGCCCGATTACACGTTCCGTCTCGCGGTCGCCCAGCGCACGCAGGGCGGATGGCGGCCGATCGAACCGCAGCGGGTCGAATGGCCTTGGGATGCCAGGCGGCGGCTCGCGTGGATGTGGCAGCGGATCTGGATCCAGCCCGAAGCGCTCTGACAGCCGGTATTTTCGGCGAGCGGTGAGCGCCACTGCGCAGGGTCGGGTGAACGTGGTGTCGACCGGGTTCTCGGCCACCCGTGGGACGATGCAAAGGCACCGGCCCTGGATGAATGGGGCATCGAGGTACACGGTGCGGTCCCCTCCCGCCGTAACCGATGAGGTCCGACAATGACCAGTCCCATTCCCGCCTCGCCGAGTCGCCGCCGCGCGATCGGCGCCATGTGCGCCTGCAGCGGTGCCGCAGCCGCCGCGCCCCTGCTTGGCGCCAACGCATTACGTACGCTGACGCTCGGCGCACTCGGCGTGTCCGGTGTCGCAGTCTCCTCAAGTGCGTCTGCAGCGCCTGCGGCCGCGCGCACCACCCTGACGGCCGATCAGGCACTGCAGCGCCTGATGGAAGCCAACAAGGCGTTTGTCGCCGACAAGACGCCGACGCCGCAGCTCGACCGCAAGCGCCGGCTTGAAATCGCACAGAACCAGACTCCGTTCGCGGTATTGCTGAGCTGCTCGGATTCGCGCGTGCCGCCGGAAGTGCTGTTCGGCCAGGGTCTGGGTGATCTGTTCACCGTGCGGGTGGCCGGCAACACGGTTTCCCCGGAAGGGCTCGGCAGCATCGAGTATGCGGTCGCCGAGCTGGGCGTGCCTTTGATCGTGGTGCTGGGGCACGAGCGCTGCGGCGCGGTCGGTGCGGCGGTGTCGATCGTGCGCGACGGCGTGAGCTTTCCGGGAGCGATCGGTGAGATGGTCGGGCCGATCCTCCCCGCGGCGATCCGCGCCCGGGACGAGGACGGCGACTGGCTCGACAATGCGGTGCGTCGCAACGTCGTCGACGTGGTGGAGCGGCTCAAGGTCTCTGGCAAACTGCTCGAGGACCCGCTCGCGGCCGGCAAGTTGAAAATCGTCGGTGGACGCTACGACCTCGACGACGGCCATGTGGACTTCTTCCACCGCTGATCGTCGCACAATCTGCACTCGTGGAATCCGCCCGCGAGCAGCAGGCCGAAGTCGACGCAGGTCGCGTGCAGCTCCGGGAAACGGCGTAGCAGGATTGCGATCTGCGCGCCCACGCCGCTGCTGGCTTGGAGCAGGCGCCGTGTGCCGGTGTGTAATCGATGTTGCGGAAAATCGTCGATCCGGCGATGCGCGCCCGGTCGAGCAGCTGTGCCTGCTCAACCGGTGGGACACCGTGCAGATACGGCATCGTAGTGACGGAGACTAGCGGGCTCGCTGGTCGGGTTGCGTCAGCGGGGTCGACACTGGCTTCGCGGCACGGCGTTGCGACAGGCGTCCGGGTCTATCCGCGCCGACGGCACGTGGGTGTCGAGCTGCAACGGCTGCGCTCGGTCATGCGGCGGCCTGGAATCCGGGTGTCGCGCCGGCGATCAGCGCGTCGAAGTAGTCGCGGGTCAGGCGCAGTTGCGCCTCCGCGGTTTCGGCGCGATTGACCACCGCGCGGAAAGCGCAGCGCTGCGCGTCGGTATGCTCCGGGCGGTCCTTGGCATACCAACCCAGGTGCTTGCGCGCGATGCGCACGCCGGCCGGCTCGCCATAGAACGCATGCAGGTGCTCCAGATGACCCAGCAGCACGTCGCGCACCTCGGCCAGCGACGGCGCGGGCAGCAGTTCGCCGGTGGCGAGGTAGTGCGAGATTTCTCGGAAGATCCACGGCCGTCCCTGCGCGGCGCGGCCGACCATCACCGCGTCGCACCCGGTATGTCGCAACACGGCCAAAGCCGTGTGCGGCGAATCGATATCGCCATTGGCGATCACCGGGATCGACAGCGCGGCCTTGACCTCGGCGATGGTGTCGTACTCGGCCGTGCCGGTGTACTGCTGGTCGCGGGTGCGGCCGTGCACCGCGAGCGCCTGGATCCCGGCGGCCTCGGCGATGCGCGCGATGGTCAGCGCATTGCGGCGGTCGGCGGCCCAGCCGGTGCGAATCTTGAGCGTCACCGGCACGTCGACCGCGGCGACCACCGCCTCGAGAATCTGCGCGACCAATGCCTCGTCGCGCATCAGCGCCGAGCCGGCCCAGGCGTTGCAGACCTTCTTGGCCGGGCAGCCCATGTTGATGTCGATCAGCTGCGCGCCGTGCGCGACGTTGTAGCGGGCGGCTTCGGCCATGACCGCCGGGACGGTGCCGGCGATCTGCACGCTGACCGGGTCGGGCTCGCCGACGTGGTCCATGCGGTGGCGCGACTTGGCGGTGTGCCAGAAGCGCGGATCGGAGGTGGTCATCTCCGACACGCACAAGCCGGCACCCAGGCGCTTGCACAGCACCCGGAAGGGCTTATCGGTGACGCCCGCCATCGGGGCGAGGATCACCCTGGGATGGATGGAGTGGGGGCCGATCTGCATGGAGTGCATTGTAGAGCCGAGCTTGCTCGGCTGCTTCACCCCGCGCCAGGGCAGCCGATCAAGCTCGGCTCTACGGTGGAGCGGGGTGCGTGCCCGTTGCAGCGATCTCGCCGAAGCGGGCGCGGACGTCGGTATCGCGCGGCATCGCCGTCGCAGCGCCGGCGCATTCGGTCGACAGCGCGGCGTATCGGTTCGCGTAACGCACGTGCTGATGGAATCCGGCGTGTGGATCGCGAGCCAGTGCGGCCGCTAGCGCGCCGTTGAACGCATCGCCGGCGCCGGTGGTGTCGATTGCATCAACCGACGCGCCGGCGACCCGGTAGTGAGGATGGGCATCCCCGCGCAAGCTCTCGGCCGGGTGCGAGACGAAGCAGCCGGCCGCGCCCAGGGTGACCACCACGCTGCCGTGCGGCAGCAGGCGGCGGCAGAGTGAGTGCAGGGCGGCGTCGTCCTGGCTGGCGAGCGTCTGCACATCCAGGCGCTCGCCTAGGTGGCGCTCGAACTGCGTGCAGAATTCCGATTCGTTGGGCGTCACGATGTCCGCCAGCGCCCACAGCGCCGCCGGCGCGATCGCGTCGGCCGGCGCCGGATTCAGCATGGTCAGCGCGCCGTGCCCACGCGCTTGCGCGAACGCCGCCTGCACTGCGATCGCAGGGGTTTCGAGCTGGCCGAGTACCACGCGCGTACGCTGCAGGCAGTCGCGCTGCGCGTCGATGAAGCCGGGCGTCAAAGCAGCATTCGCACCGGGGCCGATCACGATGCTGTTGCGACCCTCGGCATCGACATAGATGCCGGCGGTGCCGGTCGGTGCGTGGCTGCGCAGTGCGCGCAGCTCGATCCCGTCACCATGCGCCAGCGAGCGTGCGAGCGCGCCGCCGGGGTCGTCACCGAGCGCGCAGACGAAGGTGGTCTCGGCGCCGGCGCGCGCGGCCGCGGTTGCCTGGTTGAAGCCCTTGCCGCCGGGCCCGGTGTGGTACTCGCCGCTCAGCGTCTCGCCCGCTCGGGGCAGCGCGGCGACGGTCCAGACGTGGTCGACGTTGAACGAACCCACCACGACGATTGGGCGCGATGGATCTTCGGGGTTGATCGATTCCATCGTGCGACTCGGCAGGTTCCGGAGAGGGTGTCGGCCGCTGTGCGGCCTGTGAGGAGGCAAGGAGTAAGGAGGCAGACGTCAGCGTCGTTCCCGCTGTTACTTACCACTCACTCCTTGCAGCTTGCAGGCCGCGAAGCGGCCGACTCACGCGAATCGCGTCAGCACGCCGGCAATCGTCGCGGTCATCAACGTCGCGATCGAACCACCGAGCACCGCCCGCAGGCCGAGTCGAGCGAGGTCCCCGCGCCGCTCCGGCGCCAGTCCACCGATGCCGCCGATCTGGATCGCGATCGAGCTGAAGTTGGCGAAGCCGCACAAGGCATACGTCGCGATCAGCCGGCCCTGGTCGGTCAGGCCGACTCCGTCCACCCCGCCGCGCACGATCTCGCCCAACTGCATGTAGGCGACGAACTCGTTGAGCACGACCTTGGTGCCGATCAGCCCGCCGACCGTGGCGGCGTCCTGCCACGGAACACCGATCGCCCATGCCAGCGGCGACAGCACGTAGCCCAGCAACGCGGACAGGTCGGTGGGGCGGCCGAACACCGACTCCAGCCCGGTCACCTCGCCGAGCCAGATCAGCGGCGCGTTGACGAGCGCAATCAAAGCGATGAACGCCAGCAGCATCGCGCCGACGTTGAGCGCCAGCTTGAGGCCGTCCGCGGCGCCGGCGGCGGCCGCGTCGATGACGTTGGTGGTGGTCTTCTCGACATCCATGCGCACGCTGCCCAGGGTCAGCGGTTCGCGGGTTTCCGGCACCAGGATCTTGGCGATGACCAGGGTCGCCGGAGCGGCCATGATGCTGGCGGTGATCAGGTGCTTGGCGAAGAACGCCTGCTGCACCGGGTCGCCGCCGCCCAGCAGCATCACGTACGCGCCGAGCACGCCGCCGGCGATCGTCGCCATGCCGCCGACCATCAGGGTCAGCAGCTCTGATTCGGTCATCCTGGCGATGTACGGGCGCACCACCAGCGGCGATTCGGTCTGGCCGATGAACGCGTTGGCACATACCGACAGAGTCTCCGCACCGGACACGCGCATCAGCTTGGTGATCACCCAGGCCATGCCCTGCACGATCTTCTGCATCACGCCCAGGTGGTACAGCACGCCCATGAAGCTGGCGAAGAAGATGATCGTCGGCAGCACCTGGAACGCGAACACGAAGCCGAACTTCGCCGGATCGGTGAAGTCGCCGAAGATGAAGCGCGCGCCCTCGGTGGTGAACCCGAGCAGGTTGACGAAGCCGCGCGAGAGCGCATCGAACACGATCGCACCCCAGGGGGTCAGCAGTACGAACGCGGCGATCAGCAGTTGCAGGCCCAGCCCGATGCCGACCAGGCGCCAGTCGATGGCCCTGCGATTGTTGGAGAACAGCCAGGTGATGCCGAGCAGCACGATCAGGCCGAACAGGCCGAAGGCGACCTGACTGAATGCTTCCACGTAGGTGTCCCCTGATGACCGGTGCCGGCCTGGAATATCCGGCGCAGCCTAGTGCACCGTACCCGCGGCCGACAAGCTGGGCGAGTTCGGGCGGCGCCCCCTTGGCAGGAGCGGGCTATGCCCACGACCGCAGCTCGCCGAGATCGTGCATCGCGCCGAGATCGTGCATCGCGCCCATGGGGCGCTCCTACAGGGTCACGACGCGCTGTTCAGCTTTCCCGCGCCACCACCCGGTTGCGGCCGTCGCGCTTGGCCATCTGCAGGCGCTGGTCGGCGCAGCGCAGCAACCGCGACAGATCCTGGCCGTCGTGCGGGTAGCTGACCAGGCCGGCGCTGAAGCTCAGACGGATCGATTCGGCGCCGCGCTCGGGCTCGAACGCGCGCTCGGCCACCAGCCGGCGCAGCGCATCGACCCGTTCCCAGGCGGTGCCGAGCGGCTTGCGCAGCACCAGCACGAACTCCTCGCCACGCAGCCGCACCAGCCATTCACGTTCGTCGGTCAACTCGCCGATCACCGCGACCACCTGACATAGCGCGCGGTCGGCCGCGCGATTGCCGATCTCGCTGTTGATCCGGCGGAAGTGGTCCAGGTTGATCAGTGCCAGGGTCAGGCTGTCGCCGTCGTGCCGGGCCGCGTCGAACAGCCGCGGCATCCGGTGCAGCAACCAGGTGCGGTTGGGCAGGCCGGTCAGGCCGTCGCTGCCGGACATCTCCACCAGCCGCTGCAGCCGGTAGACCACCATGGCGGTGATCACCGTCACGATCGCCAGCAGCACCATCCGCTGCACCTGGGCGCTGGCGGTCACCGAGCCGTAGTCGCTGGAGATCAGCTGCTCCGGCGATGTCGCGCTGGCGAAGATCGCCAGCACCAGCGCGCCGTACTGCATGATCGCGAGCAGGCCGGCAAACAGGGTGGTGCGCCCGTCGTTGCGCAGCGCGGTCAGCAGGATGGCCAGTACGTAGCCGCACCACACGACCATGCTGTTCGTGCCCGCCGGAAGCTGGTCCCAGGCCAGCAGCAGCAGGACCACGCTGGTCGCGGTGACGTCGAACGCGGCGGTTGCGAACGGCAGCCACAGGAAACGCCGCCGCCGCCGCGCCAGCATCAGCCAGGCCTGGGCGAACACGTTGATCAGCACCGTGGCGGCCAGGCCGACCAGGGTGTCGCTGATCGAGCCGCCGGCGAGTGCATTGGCCAGCGGCAACAGCAGCAGCAGAGCGGCGATCACCGCACGCAGCCGCGCCACCAGCAACTCGCCGCCGGCGCCGGCCTCGAGCATGATCTCGTCCGGCCGCGCCAGCAGCGCGGTCACCCGTTCGCGCAGGCTGCGCTCATTGGTATGCATCGATTCTCCCCTGCTGCAGCTGCGCCGAGGATAGCGCGCCGCTGTCGACGCGGTTCACGCGCCGACGCCATGCCACGCGACCCACAGCGCCAGCCCGAGAAACACCACCGCAGCGACCCGCCGCGCCGCCCGCAATGGCATGCGGTCGGCGAAGTGGCTGCCGAGCACCACCACCGGCACGTTCGCCAGCAGCATGCCGGCGGTGGTGCCAGCGATGACCTCCCACAGCGGGGTGTACTTCGCGGCCAGCAATACCGTCGCGACCTGGGTCTTATCACCGATCTCGGCCACGAAGAACGCGATGGCGGTCGCAACGAACGCACCTCGCCCGGGCAGTTCGGTACCGTCCTTGTCGAGCCGGTCGGGCTTCAGCGTCCATAGCGCCACCAGGAGAAAGCTGGCCGCCACCATCCAGCGAAGCACCTCGGGCTGCAGCCATTGCGCAACGGCCGCGCCGAACCAGGCCGCCAGCGCATGATTGAGCAAGGTGGCGACCAGGATCCCCGCGATGATCGGCCCCGGCTTGCGAAAGCGCGCCGCAAGCAGCAGCGCGAGCAGTTGGGTCTTGTCGCCGATTTCGGCAAGCGCCACCGCGCCGGTCGACACGAGCGCGGTGGTCAGTGGCAGGTCTTCCATTCGTACTCCGGGCCGGGCGTTCGCGAATGACGCGAAGGCCGACGCCGCGCGGCCCGACCGGGGTGCGCGCGACGCCTGCCTTCGGTCTTGCCCGGCGTCGCTGTCGGCCGAAGGTTCGGTCGAAGCGGACTCCTCGCGCGCCACGGTCAGCCGACCAAGCATGTTGACGCGCGATCCCGGGTACCGGTTGGGCGATCTGATTGAGCGATCGCGTGAACTGCGATCCGGCGGCGGGTGGGCTACTCCCCGGAGGAAGAGCGCGTCATTGTAGCGCCTGCGCCGATCTGCCCCCCCTGCGACGGCTTAGACTGCCCGGGTCGCGTCGTGGAGTGCCAGCGTCATGCAATACCGCCGTCTCGGTTCGTCCGGCCTGCAGTTGTCCGCCCTGTCGTTTGGCGCCTGGGTCACCTTCGGCGCGCAGATCGACCGCAGCACCGCCCGCGAGTTGATCGCCACCGCCTGGGACCACGGCGTCAACTTCTTCGACAATGCCGAGGGCTATGCCGCCGGCGCGGCCGAGCAGGTCATGGGCGACGTGATCGCGGACCTGCGTCTGCCGCGCGACGGATTCTGCGTGTCGAGCAAGGTCATGTTCGGCGCCGCGCAGGACCCGCGACCGACGCAGAAGGGCTTGTCGCGCAAGCACGTCACCGATGCCTGCCACGCCGCGCTCGTGCGCCTGCGGGTGGACTACCTCGATCTGTACTTCTGCCATCGTCCCGACCCCGACACGCCGGTCGCCGAGACGGTGTGGGCGATGGACGCGCTGATCCGCCAGGGCAAGGTGCTGTACTGGGGCACGTCGGAATGGTCGGCTCCGCAGATCCGCGAAGCGCACAAGATCGCACGCACTCACCATCTGCATGCGCCGACGATGGAACAACCGCAGTACAACCTGCTGCATCGCGAGCGCGTCGAGCTGGAGTACGCGCCGCTATACGCCGAGCTTGGCCTGGGCACCACGGTCTGGTCGCCGCTGGCATCCGGGCTGCTGACCGGCAAGTACAACCAAGGCGTGCCCGATGACACCCGGCTCGGCCGCGAGAACCTGTCCTGGTTGCAACGCACGGTGCTGGGTAGCAGCGACCAGCGCCGGGTCGAACGCGCACGCCAGTTCAGCGCGCTCGCCGGCGAGCTGGGCGCTGCGCCGGCGGTGCTGGCGATCGCCTGGTGCCTGCGCAACCCGCATGTGTCCTCGGTGATCCTCGGGGCCAGCCGGCCGGAGCAGTTGCGCCAGAACCTGCAGGCGCTGGAGTGGATCGAACGCATCGGCCACGCCGACTGGCGACGGATCGAGGCGGCGACGGCGTAGCGCCATCCGGCCCGCTTGCGCGGCAAGGTACGGCACCAACCGTTTCCCCGTAGGAGCGCCCCATGGGCGCGAGCCTTTCGCTCAGGTGAGGCGCAAGTGGCCTGCGCGGCCGCGCCCATGCGCCCAACTGCCTGCACCTATACTCGGCGCTCGATAAACCTAGTGGGGAAGGGACTATGGACATGGGGACGCTGCTTGCGCTGGTGTTGTTGGTGGCCGGCATCGTGGTGCTGTCCAAGGCGGTGAGGATGGTGCCGCAGGGCTATCAGTGGACGGTCGAGGCGTTCGGCAAATACACCCACACGATGGGTCCGGGCTTGCATTTCCTGATCCCGATCTACCAGAGCGTCGGCCGCAAGATCAACATGATGGAGCAGGTGCTGGAGGTGCCCAGCCAGGACGTGATCACCAAGGACAACGCGGTGGTCAAGGTCGATGGCGTGGTCTATTTCCAGGTGCTCGATGCGGCCAAGGCCGCCTATGAGGTGGCGCAGCTCGAGATCGCCACGCTCAACCTGGTGATGACCAACATCCGCACCTCCATCGGCTCGATGGACCTGGACGAGTCGCTGTCGCGTCGCGACGAGATCAACGCCAAGGTGCTGGTCGCGGTCGACCAGGCGACCCACCCGTGGGGGCTCAAGGTCAACCGCATCGAGCTCAAGGACATCGCGCCGCCGCGCGACCTGATCGAGGCGATGGCGCGGCAGATGAAGGCCGAGCGCGAGAAGCGCGCCAACATCCTGGAGGCCGAGGGTTTCCGCCAGGCCGAGATCCTCAAGGCCGAGGGCGAGAAGCAGAGCACCATCCTGGAAGCCGAGGGCGAGCGCGAAGCGGCGTTCCGCGAGGCCGAGGCACGCGAGCGACTGGCCGAGGCCGAAGCCAACGCGACGCGCATGGTGTCGGACGCGATCTCGGCCGGCAACGTGCACGCGATCAACTACTTCGTGGCGCAGAAATACATCGAGGCATTCAAGGCGCTGGCCGAGGCGCCGAACCAGAAGTTCGTGATGATGCCGATGGAGTCGGCCGGCATGATCGGCTCGCTGGGCGGTATCGCCGAGCTGGCCAAGCAGGCGCTGGCCGACGCACCGGGCCGCGCGCCCCACCTGCCGCGCAGCGGAGGCTGAGTCATGCACTGGAACTGGCAGACGGTGACCTGGGCCGCCGTGGCGCTGCTGCTGTTCGCGGCCGAAACGCTGGCGCCGGGTGCCTTTATGCTGTGGTTGGGATTTGCCGCGGTCGCGGTGTTCCTGGCGGTGATGGTGTTTCCGGACATCCCACTGCTGGCCCAGGTCGCGGGCTTCATCGTGCTGAGCTTCGTGTCGATCCAGATCTACCGCGTGCGCTTCAGCGGCAAGCGCGAGCGCGTGAGCGACAAGCCGCACCTCAACCGCCGGACCGAGCAACTGGTCGGCCGCGTGGTGGTGCTCGACCAGGCGATCGTCCACGGCCGCGGCCGGGTGCAGATCGCCGACGCCTATTGGGACGTCACCGGCCCCGAGCTGCCCGCGGGGGCCGATGTGCGCATCGTCGGCAGCGACGGCATGACGCTGCGGGTGGAGCCGGCCGCTTGATCGGGTCGGCCGGATTTCGCGAAAAACTGCTGCTCCTGTAGGAGCGGCTTCAGCCGCGATCGGCTACTGGTGAACCGACCGCATTGACCACCTGCGAAAAAGCCCCTGTCGTTGTGCGGCGGTCGTGACTCACGTCGCTCCTACGAAAGCCGGAGACGGGCAGGGTGGGCGCGTTTCTTGTGCCCACGGCGCGTTGGGCGGGTTGCGATGGTCGGCCCAAAAAGCGTGCCCACCCTACGTGACGGTCATCGCCATACCCGCCCGTCCCGAAACTGCCGCGCGGTCTGGGATAATGCCCGGCTCCTCCTTCCCCCCGGCCGGCCGAATGACCCAGAACACTGCGCTGCAACAGACCGTCCTCAACGATGCCCACCGCGCGCTCGGCGCCAAGATGGTCGACTTCGGCGGCTGGGACATGCCGATCCACTACGGCTCGCAGATCGACGAGCACCGCCGGGTCCGGACCGACGCCGGGATGTTCGACGTCAGCCACATGACCGTGGTCGACCTGCACGGCGCGCGGACCGGCGAGTTCCTGCGGCACCTGCTGGCCAACTCGGTCGACAAGCTGAAGAAGCCGGGCAAGGCGCTCTACACCTGCATGCTCAATCCGCAGGGCGGCGTGATCGACGACCTGATCGTCTATCTCATGCCGTCACAAAGCGTGCCGTCCGCGAGCATGCCGCCCGAGAGCGGGGCCGGGGATTTCTTCCGCCTGGTGGTCAATGCCGGCACCCGCGAGAAGGACCTGGCGTGGATCGGCCAGCAGGCGAGTGCATTCGAGGTGCAGGTCACCGAACGCAGCGACTTCGGCATGATCGCGGTGCAGGGCCCGAACGCGCGCGAGAAGGTGTTCGGCCTGTTGCGCGAGGACGACCGCGCGCGCATCGGCAAGCTCGGCAAGTTCGTGGCAGGCGATGCGCGGACCACCGACGGCATCGATGTGTTCATCGCCCGCACCGGCTACACCGGCGAGGACGGTTTCGAGATCGTGGTGCCCCAGGACGGCACCGTCGCGCTGTGGGGCGCACTGCTCGCCGCCGGGGTGGCCCCGGCCGGCCTCGGGGCACGCGACACGCTGCGGCTGGAGGCCGGCATGAACCTCTACGGCCAGGACATGGACGATTCGGTCTCGCCTTACGAAGCGGCGCTGGCGTGGACGGTCAGCCTCGACGAGGGCCGGGCGTTCATCGGCCGCGAGGTGCTCGAACGGCAGAAGGCCGCCGGTGCCCCGCGCCAGATGATCGGTCTGGTGATGGACGACAAGGGGGTGTTGCGGCATGGCCAGAAGGTGCTGACCGCGCACGGCGAGGGCGAGATCCTCTCCGGGACGTTCTCGCCGACGCTCGGCAAGGCCATCGCGCTGGCGCGGGTGCCCGCCGGCGAGATCGCGCTGGGCGCCGCCGGTGACGTGCGCGTCGAGATCCGTGGCAGGCAGGTGCCGGTGCGCGTGGTGAAGTTCCCGTTCGTGCGTGACGGCCAGCCGCAGGACGGCGTGCTGGCCTGACCGGGCCTCCGGCAGGCCGCGAGATCCCGTTCGGAGCGCCGAGGGGCGCCGCCCGGCGCCTGCTTGGTTACACTAGCGACCCTTTCCAGAACCCCAGCCCGCACTATCGGAGCCCCCATGAGCGAGATCCCCGGCGACCTGAAGTTCCTGAAGTCCCACGAGTGGGCCCGTGTCGAAGGCGATGGCAAGGTCACGGTCGGTATTTCCGACCACGCCCAAAGCCTGCTCGGCGACCTGGTCTATGTCGAACTGCCCAACGTCGGCGACCGCATCGAGGCCGGCAACGCCTGCGCCGTGGTCGAGTCGGTCAAGGCGGCCTCGGACGTCTACGCGCCGGTCACCGGCACCGTGGTCGAGGTCAACACCGCGCTGAACGACAAGCCCGAGACGATCAACGAAGACGCCTTCGGCGACGGCTGGATCTTCGTGCTGGAGATCGAGGAGCGCGAGCAGCTCAACGAGCTCATCGAGCCGGACGACTACGCCGAGCTGATCGAAGACGAAGACCACTAGTTGGTCGCGAGTCCGTTCGCAAAAGCCCGCACATCCATGTGCGGGTTTCCCAATGCAACAGCCCTCAGTAATGCGGTGCATCGTTGCTCCAGTTCCGTCATTCCCGCGCAGGCGGGAACCCAGCGACTTTGATTCTGGTTCGCTGAAACATCCAGCCGCAGACCGCCATGCCTTTTATCCCCCATACCGAAGCCGACGTCCGTGACATGCTCGCCGCCATCGGCGCGCCCGACATCGAGGCCCTGTTCGACGAGATCCCCGAGGCGCTGAAGGCCAGGTCGCTGGGCGGCGTGCCGGAGGGACTGAGCGAGCAGGAGGTCAGCCGGCTGATGCGCGAATTCGCGCGCCAGGACGAGACGGTGCTGAACTTCGCCGGTGCCGGCGCCTACGAGCACCACATCCCGGCGGCGATCTGGCAGATCGTCGGTCGCGGCGAGTTCTACTCGGCCTATACCCCGTACCAGGCCGAGGCCAGCCAGGGCACGCTGCAACTGATCTACGAATACCAGACGATGATGACCCGCCTGACCGGCATGGACATCAGCAATGCCTCGATGTACGACGGTGCCACCGCCGTGGCCGAGGCGGTGCTGATGGCCGAGCGTGCCGCCAGGAAGGGGCCGCGGCGCGTGCTGGTGCCCGAATCGCTGCACCCGGCCTATCGCAAGACGATGGAGTCGATCCTGTCGCTGCAGGACATCCAGATCGTCACCCTGCCGTGCACCGACGGCGCGCTCGATGCGGCCAGCGTGTCGGCGCTCGAAGGCGACTTCACCGCGCTGGTGGTCCCGCAGCCCAACTTCTTCGGTGTGCTCGAAGACGTCGATGCGCTCACCGATGCCGCCCATGCGCGCGGTGCGCTGGTGATCGCAGTGGTCAACCCGATGTCGCTGGCCCTGCTGAAGGCGCCGGGTTCCTGGGGCGGCAGCGACGGAGACGTGCGCGGCGCCGACATCACCTGTGGCGAGGGCCAGCCGCTCGGCGTGCCGCTGTCTTCGGGTGGCCCGTATTTCGGTTTCCTCGCCTGCAAGCAGACGCTGGTACGCAACCTGCCGGGCCGCATCGTCGGCCGCACCACCGATCTGGACGGCAAGGGCGGCTTCGCGCTGACCCTGCAGGCGCGCGAGCAGCACATCCGCCGGGCCAAGGCGACCTCGAACATCTGCACCAACCAGGGCCTGCTGGTCACTGCCGCGACGATCTACATGGCGCTGCTCGGGCCAGAGGGGCTGCGCAAGATCGCCGCCACTTCGGCCGCCCGCCTGCGCGCACTGCGCGACAGGCTGCTGGCGATTCCGGGGGTGGAGCCGCTGTTCGGCGATCGCGTGCACTTCCACGAGATCGCGTTGAAGCTGCCCAAGCCCGCCGCCGATGTCATCGAAACGCTGGCCGCGCAGAAGATCGTCGCCGGCGTATCGCTCGGCGAGGAGTACCCGGAGCTGTGCGGCGGGGAGCACGGCGACGCCCTGCTGGTCTGCACCACCGAGACCAAGTCCGAAGCCGACCTGGACACCTTCGCCGCCGCATTGGCCGCGGCGCTGAAGTAAGACGCGCGACCCACGCGAACCGGTCGCTGTCCGCATCGGCGCACGCTCGACCCGCATCGGAAACGGTGCGGGTTTTTCTTTGCGCGATGTTGCTGCTGCTCATCCGCCACGGCCGGAACGTTGCAAAGCGGCTGCGCACTTCCGCGCAAATCCGGTGGTGCAACGCGAAACGAAGTTGAGCCCGGCGATTTTTTTTCGCGCTCGGCCAGACATCTATCGATGTCGGCTCGGAGCTTCGACACATCCGGCCACGACATCGAAGCGCACTGGCTAATTTTTGTCCATGTGATTGTGAGGCATTGATGGATAAGGCTTTCAAGCGACACGTGCAATGCGTGCGCGCTGCACTTGGCCGTGCTGCCGCGAGTGCGTCATCGGGTCGGGTCGGTTATCGGACCCGCTGCCGGCGTCGAGCAACCACACCAGGGCCGAAAAAAAACGTCGAGGGTTGTTGACACTATGAAAAACCGTGATTAGGTTTCGCCCAGCAGAGGTTTACTGCGGAAGCGAGTGAGCAAAAACGACGCGACAATGCGAAGCACACAACCGACCTCCGCCCGGACATGCAAAACGGTGGACGCCGGCATCCTGTCCCCTGCGGAAATGCGCTTCGTGAAATCGTGCTCGATAAAACCATGCATCGCACAATTGCAGACAAGTCGCATGCAACCCGATCCGCCGCTGGCGGGTCGGGTTTTTGTTTGTCGGGACCATGAAGGTGCCGACGCGCGACTGTCGCTGCATGCAGCCCCAGCCCGATCGATATCGGCGCGGGGTTCGAAGGATCCGTTTCGGCGCGGTTTGCGCGCCGGCGGTTGGCTGCGGGCGAGCCCGCAGCCCTGGTTAGCAACTGGGCTGTACACCCCGATAGACCACTGACGAGGAGCCATCTCATGGCCACGAAGAAAGCTGCTAAGAAGTCCGCCGCCAAGAAGGCGACCAAGAAGGTCGCCAAGAAGTCGGCCGCCAAGAAGAGCACGGGCAAAAAGGTCGCCAAGAAGGCACCTGCCCGCAAGACCGCGAAGAAGGCTGCCAAGAAGGTAGCCCGCAAGCCGGCAGCGAAGAAGACCACCAAGAAAGCGACCAAGAAGGTCGCCAAGAAGTCGGCAGCCAAGAAAGGCACGAAGAAGGTAGCCAAGCGTCCGGCCAAGAAGACCGGCGCCAAGAAGACCGCCAAGAAAGCCGCCAAGAAAACCGCCAAGAAAACCGCCAAGAAGACCGGCGCGAAGAAGGCCACGAAGAAAGTAGCCCGCAAGTCGGCTGCCAAGAAGGCCGCCAAGCCAGCCAAGAAGTCGGCCGCCAAGAAGCCGGCAGCGAAGAAGTCGGCCGCCAAAAAGCCGGCTGCCAAGAAGACGGCTGCGAAGAAGCCGGCGGCTCGCAAGGCAAGCAAGCGCTCGCCCAAGAAGACCGCTCCGACCACGATGCCGGCCACCCCGGCACCGATGATCTAAGCGGTTCCCGATACCGTAGTCGCTGTAATCCGACTCTCTCCCCGCAGCCCAGGCGGGGGGAGAGTTTTTTTATCGGCAGAGCGGGGCTGCTCCGCTGCCCTTTCCGCGATACGTGAGAGTCGGCAGCCGAGCAAGCTCGGCTCTACCGATGATGCGTAGCGGGATGGGCGACGCACCCCGTAGGAGCGCCCCATGGGCGCGAAGCCCGCCGCCGCGTTGCCCCGATCGCGGGCATGGCCCGCTCCTACATCGCCCTGCGGCGAGCGTAGAGCGGAGCTTGCTCCGCTGCCCGCCCCGCATCACGTGAGCGCCCGCAGCCGAGCAAGCTCGGCTCTACCGATGATGCGTAGCGGGATGGGCGACGCACCCCGTAGGAGCGCCCCATGGGCGCGAAGCCCGCCGCCGCGTTGTCCCGATCGCGGGCATGGCCCGCTCCTACATCGCCCTGCGGCGAGCGTAGAGCGGAGCTTGCTCCGCTGCCCGCCCCGCATCACGTGAGCGCCCGCAGCCG
>NZ_JBJMAW010000011.1:0-42712 GCF_046600735.1 Novilysobacter longmucuonensis | reverse complement strand
CGAGCAAGCTCGGCTCTACCGATGATGCGCAGCCGGATGATGCGCAGCCCCCCGTAGGAGCGCCCCATGGGCGCGAAGCCCGCCGCCGCGTTGTCCCGATCGCGGGCATGGCCCGCTCCTACATCGAACTACCGCGAGCGTAGAGCGGAGCTTGCTCGGCTGCCGCATCAGGTGGAGATGGCGCGGTCAGTTCGGCGCGGCGGTGGCCCGGGTGGCGTTGCTGCCGATCTTGTTCTTCTGCGGCTGCGGCTCGCGCGGGCTGTCGGCGTCGACGAACAGCGTCGGGTCATCGAAGTCGATGTCCAGCCAGCGCTGGTTCGCCGGCATGCCGATGGCGCGGTCGAGGATCGTTGGCAGCAGACCCGAGGGCAGCGAACTCTCGCCGTTCCACAGCACCGCAATGCCGAGATCGCGCTCGGGCATCATCGCGATCAGGCCGCGATAGCCCTGGACCGCGCCGCCGTGGAAGACGAGATCATGGCCGGCATAATCGTAGACGCGCCAGCCCAGCCCGTAGCCAGCGGCGCCGAGCCGGTCGCGGCGCCACGACGAACCGCGGATCTCGCCGGGCGTATCGACCCGCGGCGAATGCAAGGTCGCCAGCAACGGCGCGGGCACCACGTCGGCGCGATAGCCGGTCTGGGCCAGCAGCCATTGCGCCATGTCGCTGGCGCTGGCGTTGACGCCGGCGGCCGGCGCCAGTTCGTAATAGGTCGACTTGGGCATCACCGAGACCCAGCCGCCGCGGGTGCGGACGTGCGGCCGCGCCCAGCTCGTACTGGAGGTGATGCCGTCGAGGCCGAGGCTGGCGTCGTTCATGCCGAGCGGCTTGAACAGCCGCCGCTGCACTTCCTGGGCGTAGAAATCGCCGGTCGCGGCGAACACGACGTCGCCGATCAAACTGAAGGCGACGTTCTGATAGCGGTAACAAGTACCCGGCTGGCACGCCATCGGCGCATCGGCGAGCTTGGTGGTCAGCGTGCGGTAATCGACGTAGGCCTCGATCTGGCGATCGTAGGCATGGTGGGTCAGTCCGACTCGGTGGCTGAGCAGGTCGGCCACGGTGATCCGCCCGGCCGCCTCCGGATCACGCAGGCGAAAGCTCGGCAGGTACTGGGTGAGCTTGCTGTCCCAACGCAGGGTGCCGTCGTTGACCAGCAGGCCGGCCATGGTGCCGGCGAATCCCTTGGACAACGACGCCAGGCGGAAGACCGTGTGCGCATCGACCGGCTCGGCCGCCTGTACGTCGGTGATTCCGTAACCGCGCGCGCTGAGCACCTGGCCGTTGTGCACGATCGCCATGGCGATGCCCGGCACGCGCTGATCGGCGACCAATTGCTGGGCCATCGCCTCGAACCGGCGTACGTCGAAGTCCTCCGCCAGCGGCATGGCTGGTGGTACGGGAGGCACGGGTTCGGCCGCCGGGCTGCTGACCTTGGTGGATGATTCGAGCGCCGTCGCCGTCGCCGTCGCCGTCGCCGTCGTTGTCCCCACCGCCATTGCGGGCGTGGGTGCGTTCGCGGGGGGCGCCAGCGGTTCGGCGGCAGCCAGACTGGCGGCCGGTGCTGGCAGCGTGCCGCGCAGCGGACCCTGCTGCGCGGCCGACCCGAGGGTCAGCGTCAGCAGGAAAGCGGTGGTGCCGATGCGCCAGATCGCGCGCACCCGGCGGTTTGCGTCGTCTTTCATCAATTGCAGCGCCTGCGTATGCTAGATCGACGTTCGATCATAACGTCGACCTTGAAGGGTTTGGGGAGCAAACATGTTCAGCTTCATCATTTTGCTGGTGATCGTCGCACTCCTGGGTTTCTGGCTGGTCGGGATCTACAACGGCCTGGTCACCGCACGGAACGCGTACAAGAACGCTTTCGCTCAGATTGACGTGCAGTTGCAGCGCCGCTTCGACCTGATCCCGAACCTGGTCGAGACTGCGAAGGCCTACCTTTCTCATGAACGCGAAACGCTGGAAGCAGTGGTCAACGCGCGCAACGCGGCGCAATCGGGGCTCTCGGCCGCCAAGGCCAGCCCGGGCGATCCGGCGGCGATGGCCGAGCTGGCGCAGACCCAGGGCGCGCTCAACGGGGCCTTGAGCCGGCTGATGGTGGTGGTGGAGGCCTATCCGGACCTCAAGGCCAACCAGAACATGATGCAGCTCACCGAGGAGCTGACCAGCACCGAGAACAAGGTCGCGTTCTCGCGGCAGGCCTACAACGACTCGGTGATGGCCTTCAACAACAAGCGCGAGGTGTTCCCCTCCAGCCTGGTGGCGAACAACTTCAACTTCGCGCCGGCCGCGCTGCTGGACATTCCGGAGGACCGCGCCGAGGTGCGCGAGGCCCCGAAGGTGCAGTTCTGACCGCCGGCGGACGCGAGCCGGTGGCGGCATGAACTTCTTCGAACACCAGGCGCAGGCGCGCCGGGTCTCCACCCGGCTGATGCTCCTGTTCGGCGTGGCGGTGCTCGGCATGGTGCTGGGGGTGAACGTCGTGGTGGTGTTCGCGATCGGCTACAGCCCGGGGACCGCGGCGTTCGCGAGCTTGGCGACGCTGGCGGTGGTCGGTCTGGGCTCGCTGTTCCGCATCGCCAGCCTGCGCGGCGGCGGTGAGCCGGTGGCGCTGCAGATGGGCGGCGTGCCGGTGCCCGAGGACACCGCGGACCTGAACCTGCGCCGGCTGCGCAACGTGGTCGAGGAGATCGCGATCGCCGCCGGGGTGCCGGTGCCCAAGGTCTACGTGCTCGAGCACGAGGCGGCGATCAACGCGTTCGCGGCCGGCTATTCGCCGGCCGACGCGGTGGTCGCGGTGACCCGAGGCGCGCTCGAGCGGCTCAACCGGGACGAGCTCCAGGGCGTCATCGCACACGAGTTCAGCCACATCCTCAATGGCGACATGCGCCTCAACATCCGGCTGATCGGGGTGCTGTTCGGGATCATGATGCTGGCCCTGATCGGCCGCAAGGTGCTGATCTACGGCCGCCTCGGCGGGCGTAACAATCGCGGCACCGCCGCGGTGCTGATGGCCGCGCTGGTGGCGATGCTGATCGGCTACATCGGGCTGTTCTTCGGGCGGATGATCAAGGCCGGGGTCAGCCGCACGCGCGAGCGCCTGGCCGACGCCTCGGCGGTGCAGTTCACCCGCCAGACCGCCGGCCTGGCCGGCGCGTTGAAGAAGATCGGTGGACTGCATGAGGGCTCCACGCTCACCCAGCGCGGCGATGCCGAGGAGGTCAGCCATATGTTGTTCGGTGACGGCGTGGGCTTCAGCGGATTGTTCGCGACCCACCCGAAGCTGATCGAACGCATCCAGGCGCTGGAGCCGAACTTCCGCGCCGAGCAGCTGGAGGGGCTGTCGCGCCAGTGGCAGAGCGCACCGCCGAACGGGCTCGAGGAGGACGTCCAGCTGGGACTGGCCCCGCATCCGGTCTCGGCGTTGTCGCCCGGCACCAGCGAGCATGCGGTGACCGCGCCGATGGTGGTGTCCCAGGTCGCCCATCCGAGCGCCGACGACTATCGCCGCGCGGACGATATTGCCGGCCACCTCGGCGAGGAGCTGCACCGGCTGGCGGCCCGCCGCGACACGGTGATGCCGCTGTTGCTGGGGCTGCTGATGGACGGGCGCGACGAGATCGCCGACAAGCAGGTGTTCGAAATCGCGGCGCGGCTGGGCAAGGTGGCCGCCGAACAGGCACGGCACCTGCGCCAGCAGCACCTGGCCGACCTGCACCCGGTGCTGCGCCTGCCGCTGGCATCGATCGCATTCCCGGTGCTGCGGCTGCGCCCGCGGCCGGAACTGGAACTGTTCCTGGACGCGGCCAACGCGATGGTCTACGCCGACGGCAAGGTATCGCTGTTCGAGTACTGCCTGAGCCGCCTGCTGACCGTACAGGTGCGCGAATCGCTGGACCCGGGGCGCTACGCCGGCTTTGGCCGGAGCAAGCCGCATCGGCTCAAGGCCGAGATCGCGACCCTGCTCGCGGTGGTCGCGCAGGCCGGTCACGCCGAACCGGCCGCCGCGCAGCATGCTTATTTGGCCGGCCTGCAGCGCGTGCTGCCGAACGACCACATCGCCTACGCGCCGCCGACGGGCGGTGCGCAGGCGCTGGACGACGTGTGGGTGCCATTGGACGCGCTCGATCCGCTGGCCAAGCAGTTGCTGGTCGAGGCGATCACCGTGTCGATCAGCCACGACGGCAAGGTCAACGTGGCCGAAGCCGAATTGCTGCGCACCATCTGCGGCGTACTGCACTGCCCCTTGCCGCCGGTGTTGTAGGCAAGCGCGATTTGTAGGAGCGCCCCATGGGCGCGAACCAGAATCGGACAGGCGCGGTGGACCGGCGCCCATCGGGCCCATGGGGCGTTCCTACACGGCCGCGCCGCATAGCGGCGTTCGCCGCGCTGGCGCCACGCAGGCCCATCGGCTACGGTGCGCGCACCCTGCCTGAGGCCGCCCGCGCGCGCCGCCCGTGAACAGCGAAGTCCCCGTCTCCCGCCTCGGCCGTTTCCGCAGCGCACTGATCGACAGCCCGCCGCTGTGGTGGGCGCTGCTGTATTTCTTCAGCTTGCTGTGCAGCTACTACGTGCTGCGTCCGGTGCGCGACGCGATGGCGGCCTCGGCCGAGGTCACCGCGGTGTTCCCGCAGGCCTTATTGGGCTGGGCCCAGGCGCGCGGGGTCGCGCTGGGTGATTTCACCCTGCAGTTGTTGTTCAGCGCGGTGTTCATCGCGATGCTGGTGTTGCAGCCGGTCTACGGCGCGCTGGTGTCGCGGTTCCCGCGGCGGGTGTTCCTGCCGGTGGTGTACCTGGTGTTCGTCGGGTGTCTGGTCGGCTTTTATTGGCTGTTCGACCGCGAAGTCGCCGGACGCGGTGCGGCGTTCTTCATCTGGATCATGGTGTTCAACCTGTTCGCGGTCAGCGTGTTCTGGAGCTTCATGGCCGACGTGTTCGACGATGCGCACGCCAAGCGGGTCTATGGCTACATTGGCGCCGGCGGCACGATCGGTGCACTGGTCGGCCCGGCGATCACCGGCGTGCTGGTCGAGCCGATCGGCATTGCCAACCTGCTGCTGGTGTCGGGCGGGCTGCTGCTGGTATGCCTGCTGTGCATCCTGCGCCTGCGGCCGTGGGCGCTGCGACGCGAACGACTGCACCACGACAGCAGCGGCGAGCGCGCCATGGGCGGCTCGATCATCGCCGGCCTGAAGCTGGTCTGGCAGCGGCCGGTATTGCGAGCGCTGGCGGCCTTCATGTTCTTCGGTGTCGGCGTCGGCACGCTGCTGTACAACGAGCAGGCCGCGATCGTGCGCGAGTTCTATCCGGACGCGGAAGCGGCCACCCGCTATTACGCGATGATCGACTGGGCGGTGAACGGCCTGACCCTGGTCGTCCAGTTGTTCGTCACGCGCTGGCTGCTGCAGCGCCATGGCCTGGCGCCGGCGCTGCTGATTCCAGCCGCGGCGATCGTGTTCGGCTACTGCGTGCTGGCCGCCTCGCCGCTGCCGATGTTCGTGGCGATGGTGCAGGTGGCCACGCGCGCGGGCGAGTTCTCCCTGTCCAAGCCGGCGCGCGAGACGATCTACACCCGGGTCGACCGCGAGTCGCGCTACAAGGCCAAGGCCGTCATCGACACGGTGGTGTATCGCGGCGGCGACCTGAGTTTCGTCTGGCTGCACAAGGCGCTGGCGCTCCTGGGCTCAACGGTGGTGTTTGCCGGCGGCATCGGGATTGCCCTGGCCATGACGTTCAGTGCGTGGCGGGTGATACGCGCCCAGCGTGACTTGCCGGAGGAGGGCGGGCCGCAAGAGTCCACGCCGGAAGAACCCGCGCCCGAAGATCGCAGCGCCGGCCAGGTCGGGCACGCAACGGGCAGGTAGTCGAGGCAGTGGCGTGCTCCGGATAGCGCTGTTGCGCAGGACCGGCTTTGTCGGCTGTTGGGGCAGGGCGCGGCTCCGGGAGATGCCGCGGCCGAGCAAGCTCGGCTCTACGGAATGGCCGCCGGATGGTCGGCCGCTTCGATTGGACTGTCAGGTGGTGCGACGGCGTTACGCCGCGGCTCGATCCTCGTGCTGGCCGCGGCGGTAGCCGGCCGAGCGCAGGTCCGCGGCATCGAAGTCGTCGACGCTGATCGCATCGACGGTCATCTCGCGCAGTTCCTCCAGCTGCCGGCGCTCCTCGACGCTGATCCAGCCCCGCCGCACGCCCTCGTCCAGTTGCGCGGAAAAACCCATCGCTTCGATGTCGGCGCCCTTGAGTGCCTTCAGGAACTTGCGTTCCACCGGCTCGGCCAGCACGACCCTCGGCAGGTAGCTGTCGATGCGGCCGGCCGGGTTGTTGTCGCCGGGCGTGGTGAATACGCCGGCGGCGAGGCGGCTGCGCGCTTCGTTCGGCGACATCAGCAAGGCCGCCGCCCGATGGCCCAGCCGGTCGCTCGGCGCCTGCGCGCGGCGTCCCCAGGGGAAGATCAGCGCCCAAAGCAGCCAGCCCACCGGGCGGATCGGGAAATTGCGCAGCGCCCCGGAGAATGCAATCTCGATCTTGTGCACCGCATTGTGGAATGCCCATGCGAGCAGCGGACGGTCCGATTCCGGGCGCCCCTGGTCCTCGTAACGCTTGAGCAGGGCGCTGGCGATGTAGAGCTGGCTGAGCACGTCGCCCAGGCGCCCCGACAGCGACTCCTTGAACTTGAGCTTGCCACCGAGCAGCAGCATCGAGGTGTCGGCGCATAGCGCCAGCGCCGCGGAGTACCGGTTGAGCTTGCGGTAGAAGCGCCGCGTGTAGGCATCGCCGGGCGCCCTGCCGAGGCTGGCGCCGGTCACACCGAACCACAGCGCGCGGAACGCATTGGAGATCGCGAAACCGATGTGGCCGAACAGGTTCCGGTCGAACTCGCGCAGGCGTTGGTCCGGGTCCGGCAAGGTCGCGGCCTTCATTTCCTTGAGCACCCACGGGTGGCACAGGATCGCGCCCTGGCCGAAGATCATCAGCGAGCGCGTCATGATGTTCGCGCCTTCCACGGTGATGCCGATCGGGCACGCCTGCCAGGCACGGCCAAGGTAGTTGCGCGGGCCCAGGATGATGCCCTTGCCGCCGTGGATGTCCATCGCGTCGATGACCACCTCGCGGCCCAGCTCGGTGCAGTGGTACTTCGCGATCGTGGAGGGCACGGCGGGGTTCTCGCCGCGGGTGACCGCCGCGGCGGTCGACTCGGCCAGCGCGCTGATCGTGTAGGCGTTGCCGGCGATGCGCGCGAGCGCTTCCGCGACCCCTTCGAAACGGCCGATGGACAGGCCAAACTGCTTGCGGATCCGGGCATAGGCGCCGGTCACGACCGCGGCCAGCTTGGCGCCGCCGCTGGCGGTCGAGGGCAGGGTGATCGAACGGCCGATCGACAGCACCTCGACCAGCATCTGCCAGCCCTTGCCGGCATAGGCTTCGCCGCCGATCAGCTGGCTCAACGGGATGAACACCTCGCGGCCCTGCAGCGGGCCGTTCTGGAACGGACTGTTCAACGGGAAATGGCGACGGCCGATGTCGATCCCCGGGGTGTCGCGCGGCAGCAGTGCCAGGCTGATGCCGATGTCGCGGTTGTCGCCGAGGATGCCGTCGGGGTCGTACATCCGGAACGCCATGCCGATCAGTGTCGCCACCGGGGCCAGGGTGATGTAGCGCTTGTCGAAGGTCAGCTTCACCCCGACCACGTTCGCGCCGTTCCACTGGCCCATGCAGACGATGCCGAAATCCGGGATGGAGGTCGCGTCCGAGCCCGCCCATGGCCCGGTCAGGGCGAAACACGGCACCTCGCGGCCGTCGGCCAGGCGTGGCAGGTAGTGATCCTTCTGCTCGCGCGTGCCGTAGTGCATCAGCAACTCGGCCGGCCCCAGCGAGTTGGGCACGCCGACGGTCGAGCTGACCACCGAGGAGATCGAGGCCAGCTTCTGGATCACCTTGTGGTTGGCCAGCGCGCTGAAACCCAGGCCGCCGTATTCCTTGGGCACGATCAGCCCGAAGAAGCGGCTTTTCTTGATGAACTCCCACATCTCCGGCGGCAGGTCGGCGCGTACGTGGGTGATGTCCCAGTCGTTGGTCATGCGGCACAGCTCTTCGACCGGTCCATCGAGGAACGCCTGCTCCTCGGCGCTCAGCGCCGGGGCCGGTTGGTCGAGCAGGACCTGCCAGTCCGGCTTGCCCGAGAACAGCTCGCCCTCGAAGCCGACCGTGCCGGCCTCCAGCGCGACGCGTTCGGTTTCCGACAGGGGCGGCAGGATCCTGCTGTAGAACTTCAACAGCGGCGCGGTGATGTAGGGCAGGCGAACCTGCGGCAGCAGCAGTGGCACCGCGATCGCGGCGAGCAGCACCATGGCGGCGGCGGTGGCGATCCCGCTGGCGCCCAGCAGCCAGCAGGCGACCAGCGCGGTGGCGGTCAGCGCGGTCCAGGTCGGAAGCCGGAGCCGGTGGTACGCGGCAAACGCGCCGACCAGCAGAAAAGCGAGAAACGGGGCGGCGATGTTCATGATGGCGCTCCAACAGGGCGGGCTGACCGGTCGCCGACGCACGGATCAGGGGGTGCGGAGACGGGCAGGTTAAACACGGGCCGGTGACGCGACTGCCGAGATAAGCGGCCTCGACATCGGCACCGGAAAACATACGCGTGAGTATGGAAAGCTCCGGGCTCCACTGTCAACCGTCCGCGAAGGGCTGGCGTACTGTTCCTGTCCTGGGCGTATGGTCCAGGACGTTTGGTTTAGAATCAGAAAGATGAACCTCGTGGGATCCAACACGCCCGAACAAAGCAGGGAACGCAACGGCCGGCTCAGTGCGGATGACTGGGCGCAGGCGGCGCTCGACCTGATTGCCGAGCAGGGCGTGGCGGCGGTGGCGGTGGAGCCACTGGCGCGGCGGCTCGGAGTGACCAAGGGCAGCTTCTACTGGCACTTTCCTTCGCGCGATGCGCTGCTGGTAGCCGCGCTGGAGCGCTGGGAGAAGGTCGAGCAGGAGACCGTGTTCGGCCAGCTCGAAGCCATCCCCGACCCGCGTGAACGCCTGCGCGCGTTGTTCAATCTGGTCGCGCACGAGTACAAGTCGCACATCATCTATTCGGAGCTGCTCAAGGCGCTCGACCACCCTGCCGTGCAGCCGGTGATCGGGCGCGTATCGGCGCGGCGCTTGGAGTACCTCACCGCCTCGTTCCGCCAGGCTGGCCTCAGCCGCACCGACGCCCAGCACCGCGCGCGCCTGGCCTACGCCGCCTATGTCGGCTTCCTGCAGCTGAACCTGCAGTTGCATCAGGCCCGGCTGCAGCACGACGAGTTCGAAGCCTACGTCGAGCACGTGATGATGACGCTGATTCCGGCAACCTGAGCCGCAGGTGATCCTCTTTCCTTTTCGTCCCGGAGTATTGTCGTGAATGCCATTGCCAAATCCGCCGCCTCGTCTGCCGCCGTTTCCGGGAGCATCGGCAGCCAGCTTGCGGCATTGAACGAGTGGGTCACCGAAGTTGCCGAGCTGACCGGCCCCGACGCGATCCACTGGTGCGATGGCAGCGATGTGGAGAATGCGGCGCTGGTCGCGCAGATGCAGGCCGACGGCACCCTGATCGAGCTCAACCAGCAGACCCATCCCGGGAGCTGGCTGCACCGTTCCGACCCCGACGACGTGGCCCGCGTGGAGCACCTGACCTTCGTCTGCACCACCGAGCAGGACGACGCCGGCCCGAACAACCACTGGATGTCGCCGGCCGATGGCCACGCCAAGGTCGATGCGCTGTTCGACGGCTGCATGGCCGGGCGCACGATGTACGTGGTGCCGTACTGCATGGGGCCGATCGACTCGCCGCTGTCGCGTTGCGGGGTCGAGATCACCGACAGCCCCTACGTGGTGGCCAACATGCGCATCATGACCCGCATGGGTGCGCCGGCGCTGGCGCGGATCGAGCAGGAAAAGTCCTTCGTGAAGGGTTTGCATTCGGTTGGCGAGCTCGATCCCGAGCGCCGCTTCATCATGCATTTTCCCGAGGAGCTGACGATCAAGTCGTACGGCTCGGGCTACGGTGGCAACGCGCTGCTCGGCAAGAAGTGCCACGCGCTGCGCATCGCCAGCCACCAGGCAAAGAGCGAAGGCTGGCTGGCCGAGCACATGCTGATCCTCGGCCTGGAAAACCCGCAGGGCGAGACGCACTACATCGCGGCCGCGTTTCCGTCGGCCTGCGGCAAGACCAACCTGGCCATGTTGATTCCGCCGGAGGGCTACCGCGTCGACGGCTGGAAGGTATGGACGGTCGGCGACGACATCTGCTGGATGCGACCGGGCAGCGATGGCCGCCTTTACGCGATCAACCCGGAAGCGGGTTTCTTCGGGGTCGCGCCGGGCACCTCGGCGAGCTCGAACCCGAACGCTCTCAAGTCGATCCAGAGCAACACCATCTTCACCAACGTCGGTGTGACCGCGGACAACCAGCCATGGTGGGAGGGGATCGACAACGGCATGAGCCCGGTCACCGACTGGCGCGGCGAACCGTACGACGCCAGCAAGCGCCCGGCCGCCCATCCCAATTCGCGCTTCACCGTCTCGGCCAAACAGTGCCCGTGTTATTCACCCGAGGCCGAGAACCCCGCCGGCGTGCCGATTTCGGCAATTGTCTTTGGCGGACGGCGGCCGTCGCTGGTACCGCTGGTGTTCGAGGCGCGCGACTGGACCCATGGAGTGCTGGTCGGTGCCGCGATGGGCTCGGAAACCACGGCCGCCGCCTCCGGCGCGGTTGGCGTGATGCGTCGTGACCCGATGGCGATGAAGCCGTTCTGTGGCTACAACTTCGCCGACTACTTCGCGCACTGGCTGTCGTTGGACGACGGCCGCAACAAGCTGCCGAAGATCTTCCACGTGAACTGGTTCCGCAAGGGCGAGGACGGCAAGTTCCTCTGGCCCGGGTTCGGCGAGAACCTGCGCGTGCTCGAGTGGATGATCGGCCGGGTCAAGGACGAGGCCCATGCGATCGAGACGCCGATCGGCCACCTGCCGACCCTGGACGACCTGAATCTTGACGGCGTGTCGCTCAGCGATGAAGCCCGCGCCAAGCTGTTCGATTTCGACCGGCCCGGCTGGAAGGCCGAGCTCGACAGCATCGGCGACTACCTCGAGGGCTACGGCCCGCGCATGCCGCAGGCGCTGAAGGACGAACAGCAGCGGATCGTGAAGGCACTTGTCGCTATTGAGCCGTCGTAAAAACCAGGGCAACGCTGATCAAGTAGCCGCGATGTGTTCGGCCGATCCGGTTCTAGCGGCGTTGCTTGGACCGATGGCATTGAAACCCTTCCGCGGCTAAGCTCGGCGACTAGTTCGGCACAGCACTACGATCCGCGAATACAGGACAGGCAAGGGATCGCTCGCAGTTTTTTTTATCGATATGGCTTATTAAGGAGGATAGGTGATGAGACGTGGAATACTTGTAACCGGCATTCTGGCCGTCGCGCTGTTCAATACCGCTTATGCAGCGGAGCAGCCGATCGACCTGCGGGCGAATCCGCACGCCGAACAGTTGAGCGAGATCCGGCAAACCCTTCGGACGGAGAAGTATGCGGAGCTCAGCGACGAGGATCGTCGTACGGTGCTTCAACTCCTGGAGCAGATGGAGATGCAACTGCAAGATGGTGGCGCCGAAGCGTTGAACGGGGGCCAGAGGGTCAGGCTGTTCAATATCCAGGAGCAGGCTAACTCCATTCTGATCCAGGCTGCCGAAGACAGCCGGCTGGTCTGCCGTCGCGAGCGGAAAACCGGGTCACGCTTCAAGACGACACACTGCGCAACCGTAGCGGAGCGCCGCGAGGTGCGGGAGAGAACGCAGCAGGAACTGCGCGAAATGCCCCGTCAGCATGCCAGGCCGCCGTCGCCGAATTGAGTCGCTCGATAGGGTCCATTGTTCGCGGCTTCGGCGAGTGCAAACGGTGTCCTGATCAGCGTCGAATCTCAGCCGCTCCGGACACCCCCTCTCCCGCTTGCGGGGGAGGGCTAGGGTGAGGGCAGGCGGAACCGGCTTGGCTCGGCTGCCGGGTGTCGTGCGCCCTCATCCGCCCTTCGGGCACCCTCGACTAAAGCGTTCGAGAGCAGGCTCTTCTCCCGCAAACGGGAGAAGGGAAAACACGCGCAGCGGAGATTCGACGCCAATCAGGAACCGTCTAGCCGAGCTTGCTCGGCTCCGTCGGTCAAGCAGCCGGCAAGCGCTGCTCCCAGACGTGATATCTCACGGCTTTTCGCCCGGCTGTGGATTTGGGGCGACCGCACGGCAAATCGGTCCGAGGCAGGTTGTCCCCGTTTCTCCGTTACCCGGTCGCCGCGTCGCCGCGGCCGGCGCGCACGGTCCAGCCCATCAGCAGGGGGCCCTGACGGATCAGTTGGGTCTCGATGCCCTCGAACCCATGCGCCAGCAGTTGCCGGCCCAGTTCGGCCATGCCGGCCTCGCTCAGGGCATGGCTGCGCAGTTCGATGCTGCGGAAGCGCGAACTCTCAAGAGCCTGGACATGGCTGGCGAGCGCCGCTTGGGCCGCGTCCAGGTCGAGGCGGGACTGAAACAGTCCGTCGATCTGCTGTGCGACGAACTCGCGGGTCTCGAGCAGGATATCCGGGTACGCACTCCGGTCTGAAAGGGTTTCCAGCGCGCGTATGGCGACGTTGTACCGGGTGCGCGCCTGGCCGGCATTGGGATCTGCGACCAGCTCCGCCTGCATGCCCATGGCTGCCTTGGCCAAGTACGGGAAAACGTCCGAGGCGGCCGGCATCAGTCCGTCCTCCGACAGCAGCGAATCGATCAGCCGGGACTCTTCGCCTGCCACCTCGGCCAGTCGCGAATGATCGTGGTGCATGACCAGCGCGATCCGTCCATTCGGCCTGAGCACGCGCGCCAGTTCGGGGATGGACTGGTGGAGGCGGCTGTACTCCAGTCCGTACTGGCTGACGGCCAGGGTGAAGGCGCCGGTTTCGAACGGAAGGTCCTCGGCAGGCACGCCGCCATGGAAGCGGATGTTCTCGCGGCAGGCTGCGGGCGCCGAGTCAAGCCATCGCGGCGCCACAGTGGCGAGATCGATGGCGTCGATTCTCTGCACCGGGGCGTCACCGCGCAGCTTGCACACCATTGCCGGCAGCGGGCCATTGCCGGTTCCCACGTCGAGCACGCGATCATCGTGCCGCAAGGCCGCGAACACATCCGTCCAGAACGCGCGGATGCTCCCGCCGTAGCCGCCAGTGAACGAGCCCTCGAGCGAGTGCAGCGCACCCTGCTTCCAATAGGAGGACCAGACCTCGCGACGCGAAGCCGAGGATGTTGCATCGGGTGACTCATCTAGGTTCAAGGCGATCATTCCGGTCGGGAAGCGACATTGCAATCGCTGTGTTTTTTCAGGGCGCGAAGGGCGACTTCGGCGGCTCGACGCCCTGCATCTGGAAGCGTGCGTTGAACGCCACCGTGATCCGCAGGCCGTCGTCCATAGGCTCGAACGGCGTCACTTCGTGCAGCAGCCAGGACGGGAAAACGACCAACTGGCCGGGCTGCAGCCGGATCGACAGGTTGCCCATGCTGAAAGGCGGCTTCATGCGATGCGTGGCCATGTCGATGAACATCGTATTCATCGCGTGAGGATTAATGAAGGTGAGCTTGCCACTGTCGCTGTCCGGGTTATCGCCGTCCTGACAGACGCAGTACACGCCCGACCAGGAGTGCAGAGGGTGGTTGTGCACGCCGAAATAGCCGCCCCTGTGGGTGACGTGGAACCAGGACTCATGGGCGATGTGCAGCTTCTGCAGGGTATGGGTGTCGTACTGGTTAAGCTCGCCGATCACTCGGTACAGGCTGGACCAGCAGAAATCCCTGAGTTTCGCTATCGGATCGTGAGGCCAGTCGAAGAGGGTGAAGCTGCTCTCGAACAGCGCGTCATTGCGATGGGTGTATGGGTCCGGGTTGGCGAATTTCGGCCCTTGCGCTTCGCAGGCCAGGAACAGCTCGCGCAGCTGCGCGTTCAGCGCTTCCGGTGCGTTCATACCGGCGAAGGCAAGTGGGGTCGAAAAAGCGGGCTTGATGTCCATCCTGCTCCTAGTGGAAGGCAGCGGCACGATGCCGATGGCGGCATTGTGCCAAATGCCCAAAAAGGAAAGGGGCCCGAAGGCCCCTTTCCAAAATCCAGTTGCTCTAGCGTTTGCTTAGAACCGCTGGGTGTAGCGGAAGTACGGCA
Source organism: Novilysobacter longmucuonensis (assembly GCF_046600735.1). Classification (NCBI taxonomy): domain Bacteria; kingdom Pseudomonadati; phylum Pseudomonadota; class Gammaproteobacteria; order Lysobacterales; family Lysobacteraceae; genus Novilysobacter; species Novilysobacter longmucuonensis. The sequence continues at coordinate 28,507 of NZ_JBJMAW010000011.1, read as the reverse complement.
CGCGACCATAGCCGTCATACAGGCCGAAGTTGAAGCCGCGACCGGTCGGATCGCGCGGATCGATGACCGGGTCCTTGTCCGCCACGTTGGTGACGCCGAGGGTGACCTTGGCGTTCCACGGGGCGTTGTAGCTCAACTGCAGGTCATGGGTGACCCAGGACGGCAGGGTGTCGGACAGGCCTTCGGCGGCCAGGTCGTCGATCGTTTCCTGGTCGTCTGTACGCGAGGCCACAACGAACTCGCGGTACTTGGTCGACTGGGTGCCGTGGATGTAGTTGAGGTTCCAGGCGAATTCCCAATCACCCATCGACCAGGCGTTCTGCAGGACACCGCGATAACGCGGGCTGCCTTCGCGGCCGACCGTGCTTGGCCCGCCGTTGACGCGGAAGCTGAGCGGGTTGCTGATCTGCAACTGCTGACGCAGGTTGCCCCAGGCGCCCAGATCGAAGCGGGTGCGCGCATTGAAGTCGAAGCCGTAGGTGTCAATCGTGCCCAGATTGGTCGAACCGATCTGGCCGAACACGATCTCGCCCTGCGAGCCGAACTCCACGCCCAGGCCCAGGCTGGCATCGGGGGCATTGGCGCGGGTACCGGCCGGGAACCTGCTCAGGCCACTCGGGCAGGCGTCGATGGTGCCTTCCAGGCAGCCCACGACCGTGTTGATGCCGATGAACGCGATCTGCTCCTCGATGCTGATGTTGTAGTAATCCAGCGACATGTTCAGCCAGTCGGTGGCATCCCACGCGGTGCCCAGGGCCCACTGGTCGGATTTCTCCGAACTGAGGCCCGGGTTGGCGATGCTGAAGGTGGTGACCTGGGTGGAACAGGGCGCGCCGCCGCCGAGCACCTCACACGTGGGGCCGTGGGTGGTGCCCGCCGCTCCGAACGCCGGTTGCTGGGTGACAAGGTCCAGCGTCGGTGCGCGGAAGCCCTGGCCATAGGAGCCACGGAAGGTCAGCGTGTCGAGCGGCTGGTAGCGCAGCGAGATCTTCGGCGAGGTATCGCTGCCGTAGTCGCTGTAGCTGTCGTGGCGGGCGGAGAGGTTGACCTCGAAGTTGTCGAAGACCGGGAGCAGGACTTCGCCGTAGACCGCGCGGACACTGCGCCCGCCGCCGGCGGAATTGCCGGCCGAGCCGACGATCTGGCCCGCTTCGGACAGCGAGTCATAGATATCGGCGTAGTCTTCCTTGCGGTACTCCGCGCCGACCACAGCCGCCGCGAGGCCGCCGCCCATCTCGAACAGGTCGAAGCCTGCCGAGCCGTAGACCTCCTCCAGCTTGGTGCTGGAGCGGCGCGAGATGGTGGCCGTGAACTGCCGCAGGACGTCGGGATCGTTGCCGTCCGGGTCGTAGATGTTGTACAAGCCGCGCTCGATGAAATCGCCGGCAATGGCCGCGACCACGTAGTTGAGCCCGAAGTCGTAGGTCTGGTACTCGTTGCGGCGGACGCCGAAGTCGAGATCGACGCCGCCGACGCGGCCTTCGAAGCCGAGATTCAGGTCGTACAGGTTCGAGTCGATGTGGGCATCGCGCGGGCCCAGGGCCGCGAAGCGGTGGGTCAGGTAGATCGTATCGGTCTGACCGGTCCAGCCGGGCACCGCGTTGTTCGGATGATTCGGCGAATCGGGCGAGATCGGGATCAAACCGCCCGGCCAGGGCGAGGAGGGCACCGGCGCATAGCGGCCGAACGACTTGACCCGCGACACCACGCCGCGACCGTAGAAGGTCCAGTCGTTGTTGATGTCGTAGGCGCCGCTGGTCACCAGCGAGCGGTTGCCGATCGCGGCTTCGTCCGCTGCCAGAGCGGTGAAGTCGTATCCGCAGAGGAAGCCGATATCGGTGAAGCCGGGATCCTGACAGCCACCCGGGACCGGGCCGACCAGGGCGCTGAACGCGAGCTGGTTCCTGCTCCAGAAGTTGTTGGAGAAGACCGAGAATCCGCCCGCCGAATAATCGCGATCGCGCTGGAAGATGATGTCGCGATTCTCGTACGAGATGCTGGCCAGCAGATGTCCGCGGTCGGTGCTGAAGCCCATCAGCGCGTTGCCTTCCTCGGTGTCGCCGCCTTCGCGGACCGGGAAGGACCTGCCGAGGGTGATTTCGGCGCCTTCGTAATCGCTGCGGGTGATGATGTTGATCACGCCGCCGATGGCGTCGGAGCCGTACACCGAGGATGCGCCGTCAAGCAGGATTTCCACGCGCTCGACCGCTGCCATCGGGATGATGTTCAGGTCTTGACCCTGTCCGGTGGTCGGGGCGACCGGGGCGCGGCGGCCATCGATCAGGACCAGGGTGCGTGCCTCGCCCAGGCCGCGCAGGCTGATGCCCGCGAACGACTGCGCGGAACTACCGGACTGCGGACGGAACGAGCCGAACGAGTTAAAGCTGGTGCCGCGCAGGAAGTCGGCGACCGAGATATCGCCGCTGGCCTCGATCTCGGCACGGTCGATGACGGTGATCGGCAGCGCGCCTTCGATCGCGGCGCGCTTGATGCGCGAACCGGTGACCTCAATGCGGTCGAGCGTGGTGGCTTCTGATTCCTGCGTGTCGGCGTCCTGCGCAAAAGCGACACTCGTACCCGCGAGGGTGGTAACGCTCGCTACGAGCGCGAAGGTGATCGCGTCGCGGAGCCTGGTGGTCTTAAAGGTCATCTCTCTCTCTCCAAGTCAGTCTTGGGTAAACCCCATGGGAACCCCGCCGGTGAGGTCAAGTGAGACGCCAAATCCGGCAAGGCCGCGCCGATAGTAGCCCCCTGCACGGAAAAATTAAAGTGTTGTTAACAAACAAAAATGCCGCCCTTGCAGAGGCGGCATTTTCCTTGTTCTATCAAGGGCTTGCGGATATCCGGCAAATGTCGCGCCGAACCCGCTCGAAAATTCCGACGGGGGCGAGGTGCCAAACGCGGTGTGCGACCCGGTGGCGGGACATCCACCCTTTGCGCCTGGAACGGCTGCGTAGGCTGGGCTGCCAAGCCCAGCGCGTCTCGTCTCCGGGGGGCACGACGACCAGCCGAAAAGCTGGGCTTGCCAGCCCAGCCTACGAGTCCCAGGGTCTGCGCTCGCGGCGGGTACCTTGCGAAAAGGCAAAAGAACCGCTCTATATCGGAGCGCTTTAGAGGTCCTGCTCGTACCGGACGTATGGCACGGTGCCTTCGTCCTCGTCGGAGTTGCCCGGGGAGAAGGGGTTCTTGCCGCGGCTGACCACATTCTCGGCGCCCACGGTCAACTGGCCGCTCCATGGCGTGCGCCAGGTCAGGCCGAGCCCGATCCCTTCCCATTGACCCGACTCGCTGTGCGTATCGACCACCCGGCCGACGATGTTCGCGCCGAAATCGCCAATGCCGGCGCCGACGGTCAAGCTCTTGCTGGTCCAGTGATCGCTGAGTGCCGGGGAGACTTCACCGGCCGGGATGAGCCGCGCACGAGCCCAGGTGCCGCCGATCGAGACGGTGGCCTCGCGGCCGATGTTCTGCTGGCCGTAAAGGGTGAGCGTGTTCTGGTCGACCTTGCTGTTGCGGCCGGAGGGGCTGAGCCAGGCGGGCAGGGTGTCGCGGCCGCTGCCGACGCTGAGGCCGACCCGGCCGTCGCCGCGACTGAGGCTGGCACCAGCGGTGGCCTGGCGGCTGCCGCGATTGCCATTGCCCTGATCGAGTGCCGCGAGCATGCAGCGGTTGGCGAGGTTGCCGATGGCCCCGGCCAGGCCGGCGCTGGGGTCGCATACCAGGCCCAGCGTGTCGCCACTGGACAGCCCGAAAGCGGCATCGAGCGTGCTGCGGCCGACCCGCCAGCGCGCGCCGGTGGTCGGGGTGCCGGTGGGTTCGAGCAGCAGGAAGGCTTCGACGTTGCCGCTGGCCTTGTTCCAGACCGGCAACATGGTGGCGTCGGGACGCGAGGGGCCGCTACCCGGAGTTTGCGCAACCGCGCCCGTTGCCACGCCGCAGGCGAGCAGGAAGGCGAACGACAGTCGATAGAGGCGCAGGCGCATGTTGTATACGACCGGATGATGCCGGTGGAGTTCCCCCTCGCTTGGGTGATGGAGTATAGCGGTTTATGCTTATTTAACAATTACCGCCGGTCGGCCAGGCGCTCCGCAGGTGCTCCTACTGCAGGCGCTCCGGAGCGGCCATTTCCACGGTGTCCTGCTTTATGGGCTCGAAGAGCTGCTCGATCGCGGCGTGGTCGAACGCATAGCTCTGCCCACAGAACTCGCAACGTATATTGGCCTCGCCAGCGGCCTCGCCAGCGGCCTCGCCAGCGTCGACCGCGGCCAGGGCCTCCTCCCGTCCCAACGAGACGAGCATCGATTCGACCCGTTCCTGCGAGCAGGAGCAGGCAAAGCTCAGCGGCCGGCCGCCGAGGATCTGCACGTCGTCTTCGTGGAACAGCCGCCGCAGCAGGGTGTCGCCGGGCAGTTCGAGCAGCTCGGCCGGGCCGAGCGTGTCGAACAGCGCGCCGGCGCGGGTCCAGCCGTCCTCGTCGCCCTGGTCGCCGGGCAGCTTCTGCAGCATCAGTCCGGCGGCGCGATCGCCGTCGGCGGCCAGCAGCAGGCGCGTCGGCAGTTGCTCGGACTGGCGGAAATAGCCCTCGAACGCGCCGGAGAGCGAATCCGATTCAAGCGAAACCAGGCCCTGGTAGCGGACCGGTTCGCGGCTGCCGGCGGTCGGGTTCTCGATGGTTATCGCCAGCACCGCGTCCGGGCCTAGCCGACGCAGGTCGCGGGACACCACGCCCTCGCCGGAGAGCTGGGCAATGCCGCGCAGGGTGCCGACGGCGGTGCACTCGGCGAACAGGGTGCGCAGCGCACCCTCGCCACGCAGTTGCACCGACAGCCGCCCGTCGACCTTGGCGTGGCCGGTGAACAAGGCCGCGGCCGCGCAGGCCTCACCGAGCAGTTTCGCGGCGGCGGCCGGATAGAATTCGCGCTCGCGGATCTGACGCCAGGTCTCCTGCAGGTGCACGCGCACGCCGCGCACGCCCGCGGTTCCGATCAGGAAACGGGTCAGTTGGTCCGTGTCGGTGTCACGGTCGGCTGCGGTCGTTTGGCTCATGCTGGGGGCTCGTGCGGTGATACGCGCGCATCCGATAATGCGCACGCAGCTGTGAAGGGGCATACAACTGGGGAGCGCGTGCGGCGATACATGGGGATGAAGTTCAACCGGTGCAAGCAATGAAAAAACGATCGAAGGCAGCAAAGAGCGGGCGGCGCTGGTGGCGACGGTTGTTGCTGTTGCCGGTGCTGCTGGCCGCGTTGACCGTGCTGCAGGTGCTGGTGCTGCGCTTCGTCGATCCGCCGTTCACCGCCTTCATGGCGGCGCGGCAGTTGCAGGCCTGGGGTGCGGGCGACTGGGGCTTCCAACTGGCGCACGACTGGCGCGATGTCGACCGGATTTCGGCGAACCTGCCGCTTGCGGTGATTGCCGCGGAGGACCAGAACTTCGCCCGCCACCACGGCTTCGACCTGGAGGCGATCAGGAAGGCGCGCGCCCACAACGCCCGCGGCCGCTCGATCCGCGGCGCCAGCACGATCAGTCAGCAGACCGCCAAGAACCTGTTCCTGTGGAGCGGCGGCGGCTGGCTGCGCAAGGGCATCGAAGCCTGGTACACGGTGCTTATCGAGGCGCTGTGGCCGAAGGCGAGGATCATCGAGGTCTACGTCAATGTCGCCGAATTCGGCGATGGTGTGTACGGCGCGCAGGCGGCGGCGCGCACCTACTTCGGCCAGGACGCCTCCGGCCTCGGTGCGGCCCAGGCCGCGCGGCTTGCGGCGGTGCTGCCAAGCCCGAAGCGCTACAGCGCGGCCGCCCCGGGCCCCTATGTGCAGCGGCGCACCGCGGCAATCCAGCGGCAGATGCGGCAGATCGGCGGGACCGGGTACCTGGAGCGGATCGATTGACGCGCAGGACAAACCTCCGGGTAGGGATGGCACGCCGTTCGTGCCCACCGCGCGCCATCCCGCGGCGACGCTGGTGGTGGGCACAGACAACGTGCCCACCCTACGGCTGTAGGAGCGGCTTCGGCCGCGATGGAGGTCCGGGCCGGCGCCGCATCATGAAAGCATCGCGGCTGAAGCCGCTCCTACAGGGGCAGTGAGGTGGTCGGCTACCATGCGGGCATGAGTGCAACCGCTTCGGATCACGACCGCCTGACCGTCATCGTCGCCGCGTTCAACGAGGCCGACAGCCTGCCGCTGTTGCAGCCGCGGATCGCCGCGGCGCTGGATGCCGTGCTCGCCGAACACGGCGTCGAAGGCCGCGTGCTGTACGTCGATGACGGCAGTCACGACGCCACCTGGAAGGTCCTGCAGGAGATGCGCACGGGCGATGCGCGCATCGCCTTGCTGCGCCTGTCGCGCAATTTCGGCAAGGAGCTCGCGCTGACCGCCGGGCTGGACCGGGTCGAGGCTGGCGCCGCGCTGATCCTCGATGCCGACGGGCAGGATCCGCCGGAGCTGATCCCGCAGTTCGTGGACAAGTGGCGCGAGGGCTTCGATGACGTGCACGGCACCCGCATCGAGCGCGAAGGCGAGGGTTGGCTCAAGCGCGCCACCGCGCACGCGTTCTACCGTGTGATGGGGCGACTGTCGAAGACGCCGATCCCGCCCGATACCGGTGATTTCCGCCTGCTGTCGCCGCGCTCGCTCGCCGGCCTGCGGCAACTACGCGAGCGCCATCGCTTCATGAAGGGCCTGTTCGGCTGGGTCGGCTACAACCGCGTGGCGCTGCCATACCATCGCGAGCCGCGCACCGCAGGCGCCAGCAAATTCAGCTACTGGCGGCTGTGGAACCTGGCGCTGGAGGCCATCACCAGCTTCTCGACCGCGCCGTTGCGACTCGCGACCTACCTCGGCCTGGCAACGGCGTTGCTGGCGTTCGCCTACGGGCTGTGGGTGATCGTCAAGGCCCTGATGTGGCGCGATCCGGTGGCCGGCTGGCCGACCATGATGGCGGTCATCCTGTTCCTCGGCGGCGTGCAGCTGATCGCGCTGGGGCTGATCGGCGAATACCTCGGACGGTTGTACGAGGAATCCAAGCAGCGGCCTCTCTACCTGGTCGACACCTGGCAGCCGGCGGCGGGAGTATGCTCCGGGGAGGTCCACGTCGAAGGAGGCGGCCATGCGCACGGTGCGGCAGTTGCTCGAGGCGAAAGCGTCTGAGGTCTTCGCGATCGGTCCCGACGCGCCGGTGGTCGACGCGATCCGGCTGATGGCCGAGAAGTGCATCGGCGCGGTGCTGGTGATCGAAGGCGACCGGCTGGTCGGCATCCTTTCCGAGCGCGACTACGCGCGCAAGATCGTGTTGCAGGGACGCTCCTCGGCGGACACGCCGGTGCGCGCGATCATGACCGACGAGGTGATCACCGTCGGCGTGGATGACAACGCCGAGCACTGCATGCAGCTGGTGACCGACAGGCGCATCCGCCACCTGCCGGTGGTGAACAGCGGCCGGGTGCTGGGGGTGGTGTCGATCGGTGACCTGGTCAAGGCGGTGATCGAGGACCAGCAGCTCGAACTCGATCAGTTGCAGCGCTACATCGCGAGCTGAGCAGTGAACTGCCTTGTCAATGGCGGAGGCAGGCAAAAGCATTTGACGCGGATCGAAGCAGAAAAAAACGGATCAAGGCGGACAAGGCGGTTTTGTATCAAAAAGCTCTACCCGCGCTGATCCGTTTTTTTCGCTCTGATCCGTGTCATAGGCTTTCAATCCCCAGGTCGATCATTCGGCGTACTCGCCGCCGCAGCCGGAATCCTCACCCGGGCCCAGTTCCAGCGTCGCCAGCAGCGCGGCCGGCGGCGCGATGCTGCCCAGCGTCAATGCGATCGCACCACGCAGGCCGACCCGGGCGAGATCGGGCCGGATGTCGGGGTCGCTGAACGTGCCATCGATGACCAGTGGTGCGCGCAGCGACAGCAGGCTGCGGTCCTTCGGGCGCGGGCGGATCAGCAGGTCCAGGGTTTCCTCGCGCAGGTTGATCTCACCCTCTCCGACCAGGATGGTATCGCTGCTGTCGAACGCGAGCGCGCGGGCGGTCATGACCCCGTTTTCCACCGCGAAATCGCCGAACGCGCAACGCACCGGGATCTGGCGGTCCTCGGTCAGGGTGAACTTGATGATCTCGGCCAGGTCCAGCCCGGCGATCTCCATCAGCAGGTTGCTGATGCGGCCGCGGCCCATGCCGAAGGCGACATCGCCATCGCTGCTGCCAAGCATCTGCGCGAGTGAGTTGCCGCTGCCGGTCAGCGAGATGTCGCCGCTGACCTTGCCCACGGCGTTCTGTGCGAGCTCCACGTCGGGCAGCAGCTGCGACAGGTCGAGCGCGCGCGCGGCGATGTCGGCGCGGGTGCCGATGGTGTCCTCGCGCGCATCCATGCGGATGGTTGAGCGCATCCGGCCCTCGGCAACGCCGAAGTCCAGCGGGTCGAGCCGCAGGACGCCGCCTTCCAGCAGCAGGTGTGCGTCCATGTCGTTGATCGGCCAGCCGGGTGCGTCGACGCGCTCGGCACGCAGGCGCACGTCCGCGTCCATGCCGCGCAGTTTCTCCAGCCGATAGGGCGTATCCGGGATCAGCCCCGCGTTGCTGTTCCGGCTGCCGTCGCTTGCCGCAGGCCCGCCGCCGATGAAGCCGGCGAGGTCATCGAAGTCCAGCCGGTTGGAAACCAGCTCGGCGCGCAGGTAGGGGCGTTCGCCGGCGGTGTCGACGCTGGCGTCGCCGGCGAGATCGCTATCGCCGACCTCGCCGGTGAAATTGTCGTAGTGCCAGGTGGCGTCCTCGCGGGTGAAGCGGCCATCGAGCGAGTAGAGCGGGGTTGGTGGCGTGGCAATGCCGATCAGCGGATACAAGTCGGCCAGGTCCTCGCCGGTCAGCGCCAGTTGCAGGTCGAAATCGTGCAGGCGCAGCGGGTCGACCAGGCTGCCGCGCGCATGTGCGCGGGTGGTGCCGGCGGTGGCCTGCAGGTCGATGCGAAAGGGGCGCTGGCTGTGCTGCAGTTCCAGCGGCGATTCCGCATGACCTTCGATGCGGAAGTCGCTGCCTCGCCACTGTCCACCGCCGCGCAGCGCCACCGGCGGCGCACCGCCGGCGCGTTCGGGGGACCGGCTGGTCAGCGCGACCGCGATCCGGGTCCCATTGGCTGCATCAAGGAACCGCAACCGGCCGTCGTCTATCCAGATCCGGCGCAGCCGCAAGCCGTCTCCATCATCGTCGCTGCCGAACTCCCAGTTGCCGCCGCCGTCCGGGCCGGTTTCCAGGTTCAGCCGCGGCTTGCTCAGCCGCAGCTCCGGGATGCGGACCTCGCCGCCGAACAGCGGCCCCAGTGCGATGCGAAACTCCAGGCGATCGACCGAGGCCATTACCGGCTGCCGCGCCCACTCCGCGTTGCCGAAGCGCAGGGCCTCGGCGCGAATCAGTGGAGCCCATCCAAGGTCGACGTCGAGGTTTCCGTCGATCCTGAACTCGCGGCCGGTGCGCGCCTCGACTTGGCGCACGACCGGGCGCTTGAACCAGTTCCAATCCCATGCCAGCACCAGCACCAGCATCGCCAGGGCGAGCAAACCCGATATCGTCCGCCACGGATGCGCGGTGACGCCGTCGATCATTCGCTGGTATGCCGACCGGTTCATGCTCCCTCCGCGGTGAACGGAACCGGCATCACCCGCCCAGCGTCGGTGCTAGGGACGCGGCCTTCATCTGGCGACTGTCGCCGGGTGGGTGACATGGCACGTCAGACCGTGATCAGGCCCGCGCGATCAACTCGTCGCGCGGCAGTCAAAGCTGCCGAGCTCGTCCTGGCTCAGCGTGCCGCCCTGGTTGCCGACCGAGAATTGCAGGCCCTCGCCCGAATACATCGGCGGCGCGCTTCCGGCGGCGCGCGTGATCTCCACGCGGCGACCGTCGGCCAGCATGACCCGCGCGGTGTCGGTCTCGACGATCTCGACCCGGTGGCCGTCATCGCAGGTGTAGCTCATCGTGGTGGCGTCGCTGGCGGTCACGCCCGCGTCCATCTGCAGGCTCGCATCATCGGCCGGCAAGGCGGTGTCGGCGCTGGCCAGGCCCGCGGTGGGCTGCGTCGCGGCCGGCTCGGTCGCGCCCGGTGTGCCGGTGGCCAGGTCCGAATGGTCACGCTGGCAGGCAGACAAGGCCAGCGCCGCGGCGATCGCGGCCACGGCGGTGTTGGCGATCAGGGAGTTGCGCATGGATGTCCTCCGACTCGGGCTGACCCGGCATATTCGCCATTGGCCGGTCAAGTCGCGGTGAAAGCAGCGCCTTTGCCGCCACCGGGGGCGCTGCTCCATTCCGTCCGAGGGCATTGCTCCGTCCGAGGGCATCGCCGCGCGAGAGCGCCCCCAGCCCGAGAACGACAGGCCCGGCTAGTCGGCGGCAAGCGCGTGCGCGTGCTCGCGCGTGGCCAGGAACTGCACGTCCGGCGCGCGCTCCTGCGCCAGTTGCAGGTTGACCCGGGTCGGAGCGAGATAGACCAGTTGTCCGGCGGCGTCGATCGCAAGGTTCATCGCGTGCTTGTCGCGGAACTCCTCGAGCTTCTTCGCATTGTCGCAACGGATCCAGCGTGTGGTGGCGACGCTGACCTGCTCGAAGATCGCATCCACGCCGTACTCGTCCTTGAGCCGGTAGGCGACCACGTCGAACTGCAGCACGCCGACCGCCCCCAGGATCAGGTCGTTGCTCATCAGCGGCCGGAAGAACTGGGTCGCGCCTTCTTCGCTCAATTGCGCCAGGCCCTTCTGCAGTTGCTTGAGCTTGAGCGGATCGCGCAGGCGCGCGCGGCGGAACAGTTCCGGGGCGAAATTGGGGATGCCGGTGAACGACAGCGCCTCGCCTTCGGTGAAGCTGTCGCCGATCGAAATGGTGCCGTGGTTGTGGATGCCGATCACGTCGCCGGAGTAGGCGGTCTGGGCAATCTCGCGGTCGCTGGCCATGAACGTCAGCGCGTTGGCGAGCTTCATCTCCTTGCCGCTGCGCACGTGCAGCGCCTTCATGCCGGCATCGAACCGGCCCGAGCAGATCCGCATGAACGCGACGCGGTCCCGGTGTTGCGGGTCCATGTTGGCCTGGATCTTGAAAACGAAACCGGTGAGCTTGTCCTCGCAGGGCGCGACCTCGCGCGTGGTGGTCTGGCGCGGCCCGGGCGAGGGCGCATGCCCGACGAAGAAGTCCAGCAGCAACTGCACGCCGAAGTTGTTGACCGCCGAGCCGAAGAACACCGGGGTCTGCTCGCCGGCCAGGTAACGGTCGATGTCGAACGGATGAGAAGCGCCCTCGACCAGCTCGAGCTCCTCGCGCAGCTCGCGCAGCATGTCCGGGCCGATCCGCTCTGCGAGTGCGGGATCGTCGATTGAGGCGAAGATGGTCGAGTCCTGCCGGGTGAAGTTGCGCCCGGGTTCGTACAGGTGCACCTCGCCACTGAGCAGGTGCACCACGCCCTTGAGTCGCTGACCCATGCCGATGGGCCAGGTGATCGGCGCGCACTGGATGCCGAGCACGCTTTCGACCTCGTCCAGCAGGTCGATCGGATCCTTGCCCTCGCGGTCGAGTTTGTTGATGAAGGTCATGATCGGCGTGTCGCGCAGCCGGCAGACGTCCATCAGCTTGATGGTGCGCTCCTCCACGCCCTTGGCCACGTCGATCACCATCAGCGCCGAGTCGACCGCGGTCAGCACGCGGTAGGTGTCCTCGCCGAAGTCGGCGTGTCCCGGCGTGTCGAGCAGGTTGACGACGCAGTCCTCGTACGGGAACTGCATCACCGAGGAAGTCACCGAGATGCCGCGTTCCTTTTCCAGCGCCATCCAGTCCGAGGTGGCATGGCGCGCGGCCTTGCGGCCCTTGACGCTGCCGGCCATCTGGATCGCGCCACCGAACAGCAGCAGCTTCTCGGTCAGCGTGGTCTTGCCGGCATCGGGGTGCGAGATGATCGCGAAGGTGCGGCGGCGCAGGGTCTGCAGGGAAACGTCGGACATGGCGATGGCACGCGCGCGGCGTGTCCGGAGAAGGGCAAAGAGCCGGCAAGTATACCCGCGACCCCGCGCCCGCCCTTGTGTGCTGCCAAAGCACGTGGGGGCGATCCTGCAACCCGCCATCGAGCTGGTCGGCCGGGACGGGGCAGAACACCGCCTGCGCTACCGGCGATCTTGCTGAACTGCGCACTGCATCACATTCCGCGGCTACAGCAGCAGGCGGTATCCGCCGTTACCGGGTCAGGCCGGGTTTTTCTTAAGGAGTTTTCGTGTTCATTGTCATCGTGGGTGAGGAAGGCGGCCGCGCCAATGAGTTCGAACAGGCCCTGGCCGACTTCGGCCTGGGCTGGGATGTGCGCTGGTTGCCCGACGCCGCGGCGGCGCTGGCGTTGCCTAACGACCGGCCGGTCGATGTCGTGGTATGCGACCTGCGGGTCGGCAATCAGCAGGGGCCGGCGCTTCTCGCGCAGATGCGCGCGCACCACTCCGACGCGGTTCGCATCCTGCTGGTCGACGAGGGCCAGGGCGCCGATCTCAGCCAGGCGCTGGAAGTGGCGCACCGGCTGCTACGCAAGCCGCTGGATGCGGGCGAGCTGATCGAGGCGGTGGAGAGTGTGATCGAGCTGCGCGAACTGCTCGACAACGAACAGCTCAAGCAGGCGATCGGTCGCATTGGCTCGCTGCCACCGCCGCCGCGACTGTACGTGGAGCTCACCCGGCTGATGCAGGACCCGGAGTCCAGCAGCGCCCAGATCGGCGAGGTGCTCTCGCAGGACCCGGTGATTGCGGCCAAGGTGCTGCGGCTGTGCAACTCGGCCTATTTCTCCGCCGGGCGCGTGGTGACCGACGTGCGCGCCGCGGTGACCCGGCTCGGCCTGCAGACGATCCAGCGGCTGGTGCTGGCGACCGAAGCCTTCTCCGGCAGCGGCGTGGTCAACGGCATCGACCGCGAGGCGATGCAGGACCGCGCCTTGCGCACCTCGCGGCTGGCCGCGCAGCTGCTCGGCGGGCCCAGCGCCGAACTGGCCGCGACCGCCGGCCTGCTGGCCGAGGTCGGCATGTTGTTGCCGGGCGTGCGCATCCCCGGCCGCGAACCCGAGCACGCCGACACCGGCGATGGCCCGCACTACGCCGAGGCCGGCGCTTACCTGCTGGGCCTGTGGGGCCTGCCGATGCCGATCGTCGAGGCGGTCGCCAGCCACCACGAGCCGAGCCGCATGCGCATGTCGGGCTTCTGGGTCGGCGGTGCCGTGCACGTCGCCTCGGCGCTGGTGTGCGACACGCCGGTCGACGAGAACTACCTGCGCGCGGTCGGTCTGATCGACCGGCTGCCGCGATGGCGCTCGATGGCCGAGGAACTGGCTGAAGCCGCGTAGTCATCGAAAAAGCGTTTTGGACACGGATCCGAGCGGATCAAACTAAAAATGTCTTATTCGCTCTGATCCGCTGTTTTCGCTCTGATCCGTGTCAAAAGCTTTCAAAAGAAACTCCGCGCATGCGGAACGAGATCGCCTCCAAGCGCATGCCGCGGTTGACCTGCACTGCGAAGTGCAGGTGCGGCCCGGTGGTGAAACCGGTGTTGCCCGACAATCCGATCCGCTGCCCGGCCCGCACCTGCTCGCCGACGCGCACGTGCACGCCATTGATGTCGAGATGCGCGTACAACGCCATGGTGCCGTCCTCGTGAAGGACCCGCACGAAGTTGGCGCGGCCGCCGTAACGCTCGCGATCGAGTCCGGCCTGGTCGAAATCCGATTCGATCTGCATCACCCGGCCCGCGCGTGCGGCCACCACCGGTGTGCCGATTGCGGCGGCGAAATCGGCTGCGTAGCGGTTTTGCGGATCGGCATGGCTGAAGCGGCCGGCGAACCCCTGATGGACACGAACCCGCGACTGCTGCAGCGGCAGCAGGTACTCGGTGTCGAGCGGACGCGCGTCCGGATCGCCAGGGAGTGCATCGAGCTGCAGTTCGGCGTGCTGCGCTGCGGTCAACACCGCGACCACCGCGCTGCCGTGGGGCGGCACGGTCGCGGTGGCCGGTAGCTCGGGCTCACTGGCGACGTGGCCGCGGCCAATCCGCAGCAGCACCTCGATCGGGCCGTCCAGGCGGTTGTCGGCCCACACCAGGGTGCGGCCGTCCTGCTTTTCCAGTCGTAGCCGCGCGATCGCGCTTGGCTCGGCGCGCACCGGAATCACGCTGACCTCCGCTGGCGGTGCATCGGGCATACGGTCGCCGTAATGGGTGACGCCGTTGCGGTCGGTCCAGCGGTAGACCTTGCCCGCGTCGGCGCCCCCGCTGGCGACTGCGAATGCCAGCGCGCACAGCGCGGTGGTCAGGTGGCGTGGCCGGTCCATGCGCGAAGTGTATTCGCCGGTGTGGGTCGCGGGCACCCGCGGCAACGCGAATCGGTGGCGGGCGGGTCGTTGTGAGCACCGCTTGTTTATTTGATCTCTTTATCCGAATGAAGCGATTGACTTGGCCGAAAACCGCTGGCAAGCTGCATCCCATCCATCGAGACCGGCAGAGGGACAGGCCCTTTGACGCCGGGGCAACCAGCGCAGTGCAAGCCGCGCCAGGTGCCAATTCCTGCGGTGACTCGTCCGTTCTCGGGTGCGGTCACCGAAAGATGGTTGCTTGGCAGGCCCGGTCATGGCGTTCGCTCGACCCGGTGCGTGTCTGCTTCCGTCAGCTCGATGGCCCCGCCACTTCCGGATGCCTGCCATGAGCCTGATCGACACCACCCCGTCCTGTCCCGAGCGCCACGCGCCATTGCTCAGCGCCTCGCCTGTCACCACCGAGGCGGTTGCCGCGCGCACGTCGGGCGCGACGCGCGGCGAATTCACCGTCCAGCTCGAGCTACGCCACGCCGGTCGCCGGACGGTCACGCTGCGCTATGAAATCCTAGGTGCCGCGCACCTGCCGGTCGTGGTGGTGGCTGGCGGCATCTCGGCCGACCGCCACGTGTCGTGCAATAGCAACCATGCCGAACCCGGCTGGTGGGACGCGCAGGTGGGCGCCGGACGCGCGATCGACCCCGCCCGGCACTGCGTGCTCGGCTTCGATTGGCTCGGCGCCGACGGATGCCTTGACGTCGCGATCGACCCGGCCGACCAGGCCGATGCGCTTGCCGCGCTGCTCGATGCGCTGGACCTGGCGCGGATCGAAGCGTTCGTCGGTTGCTCCTACGGCGCGATGGTCGGCCTGCAGTTCGCCGCGCGCCACGGCGGGCGCCTGGGGCAACTGGTTTCGATCAGCGGCAGCCATCGCGCGCACCCGTATGCGAGCGCGTGGCGCGCGCTGCAACGTCGCGCGGTCGCGCTGGGTGCGTTGCAGTGCGATGAGACGCATGGGCTAGAACTGGCACGTCAGCTGGCGATCCTGAGCTACCGCACGCCGGCCGAGTTCGCAGCGCGTTTTGGTGCGGCCGAAGTGCGCGACGGGCGCGTGCGCGTGGCCGCGGAGGACTACCTCGATCACTGCGCCGGCAAGTATGTGGCGAAGACCTCGCCGACCGCGTTCCTGCGCTTGTCCGAATCGATCGACCTGCAAACGCTCGACCCGGCCCAGGTGCAGGTGCCGGTGACGGTGGTCGCGGTCGAGGAGGACCGCTTGATACCCGTGGCCGACGCCTACGACCTGGTCGAACGCCTGGGGCGTGCGCCAGGCGCGCAGGAGCCGCGCCTGCGCGTGTTGCGCTCGCCCTACGGGCACGATGCCTTCCTCAAGGAGGACGCCGATATCGCCGCCGTCATCAACGATGCCCTGGCCGGCGCCGTGGCGGTGGCGGCATGAGCGCGCGTGATACCGCCGTGCCCCCCGGGCGAGCGCGCAACCGCTGCACCGCCGCGGTGCGCGCCGGCATCGACCGCGATGCCGCGTTCGGTGCGGTCACGCCGCCGATCGTGCTGTCGTCCAACTTCAGCTTCGCCGGCTACGACGACAAGCGCACCTACGACTACACCCGCAGCGGCAACCCGACCCGTGACCTGCTCGGCGAGGCGCTGGCCGAACTGGAAGGCGGCGCCGGCGGGGTGATCACCGCCACCGGCATGGCCGCCATCACGCTGGTGCTGCACGCCTGCCTTAAACCGGGCGACCGCCTGGTGGTGCCGCATGACGGCTACGGCGGCAGCTGGCGACTGTTCAATGCGCTTGCGGCCAAGGGCGCGTTCGAGCTGGTCACCGCCGACCTCACCGACCCGCGCGCGCTGACCGAGGCCCTGGCGACCGGCCCGGCGGTGGTCTGGATCGAGACCCCGTCCAATCCGCTGCTGCGCATCACCGACCTGCGCTTCGTGATCGATGCCGCGCATGCGGCCGGGGCGCTCGCGGTGGTCGACAACACCTTCCTGTCGCCCGCGCTGCAGCGGCCGATCGCCTTCGGTGCCGACGTGGTGGTGCATTCGACCACCAAGTACATCAATGGCCACAGCGACGTGGTCGGCGGCGCGGTCATAGCGCGCGAGGTGGAACTGCACCAGCAACTGGCCTGGTGGGCCAACTGCCTGGGCATCACCGGTGCGCCCTTCGACAGCTTTTTGACATTGCGCGGCCTGCGCACGCTGGATGCGCGCCTGCGCGTGCACCAGGAAAACACGCTGGCGCTGGCCGAGCTGCTCGATGCGCATCCGGCGGTGCGCACGGTGCACTACCCGGGGCTTGCCAGCCATCCGGGCCACGCGTTGGCAGCGCGGCAGCAGCATGGCTTCGGCGCGATGTTGAGCGTGGAACTGCAACACGGGGAAGGAGCGGACGCCGAAGCGGTGGTGCGTGCGTTCCTGGATGGTCTGCAGTGCTTCACCCTGGCCGAGTCGCTGGGCGGCGTGGAGAGCCTGGTCGCGCACCCAGCGACGATGACCCACGCGGCAATGTCGCCGGACGCGCGGCTGGCGGCTGGCATCGGCGACGGCTTGCTGCGTCTCTCGGTCGGCATCGAGCACG
The DNA here is from genome assembly GCF_046600735.1 of Novilysobacter longmucuonensis. Classification (NCBI taxonomy): domain Bacteria; kingdom Pseudomonadati; phylum Pseudomonadota; class Gammaproteobacteria; order Lysobacterales; family Lysobacteraceae; genus Novilysobacter; species Novilysobacter longmucuonensis. The sequence goes on along the minus strand of NZ_JBJMAW010000011.1, from coordinate 11,601 downwards.
TCGATGACCTGCTGGCTGATATCGCCGCCGCGCTGGCGCGGGCGGCGAAAGCGGGCGCGGCCAGCGCCAGGAACGGGCGCGCGCTCAAATGAACGCAGTCGGTGTCGCGGCAAACCCGCAAGCCCATCCGCACCTGCCGGCGCGTCTGGTCCTGCTGGGCACCGGCACGGTCGGCGGTGCAGTGCTGCAGCGTCTGGACGGGTGGGGCGGGACATCGCTGGGACATGGATTGTCGCTGGTGTACGTTGCCAACTCGCGCACCGCCTACACACCCACGCCCAAGGACAGGAGGTGGCGCGAAGCGCCTGGCGCTGCCGCCACGGAAGCTGGCGACGGGGTGCTCCGGTCATTCCTGCCGGCTCCGTTCGCAGGCGGAACGGGGCTCGAGCAGGTGACCGGCGCACTGGGCCAGCACGGCACCCGTATCATCATCGACGCCACGCCCAGCGACGCCGTCGCCGAGCGCCACGCCGGCTGGCTGGCGCAAGGCATCCACGTGGTCACCGCGTGCAAGCTCGCCCAGGGCACCGGTCTGGCCCGCTGGCATGCGATCCGGGCCGGCTGCACGCGCGGTCACGCCGAATACGGCGACGCCGCCACGGTTGGTGCGGGGCTGCCGCTGCTGCGTTCGATCCGCGAATTGCGCGCCGGCGGCGACCGCATCCGCGCCGTGGCGGGCGTGCTGTCGGGGTCGTTGGCCTGGTTGTTCAACCACTACGACGGCCTGCGCCCGTTTTCAGGATTCGTGCGCGAGGCTTGCCAGGCAGGCTACACCGAGCCCGACCCGCGCGAGGACCTCTCGGGCGAGGACGTGCGGCGCAAGCTGCTGATCCTGGCGCGCGCGGCCGGGGTCGAACTGGAGGCCGACGAGGTCGAGGTGGAATCGCTGGTGCCGCCGGCGCTTGCGGCACTGCGCCACGAGCAGGTCGACGCCGCATTGCCCATGCTCGATGCCGCTTTGCGCGAGCGTTTCGCCGCCGCCTACAAGAGTGGGGCGAAGCTGCGCTTTATCGCCCGGCTCGAACGCAACGACACCGGCCAGGCCCGCGCGGGCATCGGACTCGAATCGCTCGCGGCCGATCACCCGCTGGCCGGCGGCGCCGGCACCGACAACCGTGTGGCGATCTGGTCGGACCGCTATTCCACCCAGCCGCTGCTGATCCAGGGGCCCGGCGCCGGTGCGGACGTGACCGCGGCGGGGCTGCTGGACGATGTGCTGCGGATCGCCCGGGCTCGTTCGCGGCTCGCCTAGGTGCTGTCCTGGTTTGCTAGCCAGGAGCAGGATTCGCGCTCCCGGCGCGAGAGGCCAACCAGCGCCTGCGCAGGCGGACTGCGCTCCGGCACGGCCTTACTCCGGTGGGGCGCCGAGCTTGCTGCCCAACAACTGCAGTTCGCCGCGCGCCAGCAGCGGTCGACATAAGAATCCACCGGCCGCTCGGCGGCAAACCTAACTTTCTACCGCCCCGGACGATGCCCGGCATGACCGCCGGTAACCGCTCGGCACGAAGCTGGTCCAGCGCGCTGCGATGCTCCGCTGCTGGTCCGCAACGGCGGCTCAGCACTCGATCACGTTGACCGCAAGCCCGCCGCGGCTGGTTTCCTTGTACTTGTCGCGCATGTCGCGACCGGTGTCGCGCATGGTCTTGATCACCTTGTCGAGGCTGACCTTGTGCTTGCCGTCGCCGCGCATTGCCATGCGGCTGGCGTTGATCGCCTTGACCGAACCCATCGCATTGCGCTCGATGCACGGGATCTGCACCAGGCCGCCGATCGGGTCGCAGGTCAGGCCGAGGTTGTGCTCCATGCCGATCTCGGCGGCGTTCTCGATCTGGCTGACGGTGCCGCCGCGCGCAGCGGTCAGGCCGGCGGCCGCCATCGAACAGGCCACCCCGACCTCGCCCTGGCAGCCGACTTCGGCGCCGGAGATGCTGGCGTTCTCCTTGTAGAGGATGCCGACTGCCGCGGCGGTCAGCAGGAACGTGCGCACGCCCTCGATGCTGGAGTGCGGCACGAAGCGATCGTAGTAGTGCAGCACCGCCGGGATGATGCCGGCCGCGCCGTTGGTCGGCGCCGTCACCACGCGGCCGCCGGCGGCGTTTTCCTCGTTGACCGCGAGCGCGAACAGGTTGACCCAGTCGAGCATGTCCAGTGGGTCATCGGTAGCCGCACCGGGACGCTCGGTCAGCTCGGCATGCAGCAACGGCGCGCGGCGGCTGACGTGCAGCCCGCCGGGCAGGGTGCCGGGCGAGCGGATGCCACGCTCGACGCAGGACTGCATCGCGGCCCAGATTTCATCGAGCGCCGCGTCGATCTGCTCGCGCGTGCGCCATACCTGCTCGTTGGCGTACATCAGCTCGGCGATGCTCAGCCCGTTGCGCCCGCACTGCGCGATCAGCTCGTCGCCGGAGTGGAACGGATAGGGCTGCTGGGTCTCGTCGGCGACGATCCGGTCCTCGGCCGCCTCGTCCTGGTTGACCACGAAGCCGCCGCCGACCGAGTAGTAGTCGCGCGTGGCGATCACCTCGCCGGCGGCATCGAACGCGGTGAAGCGCATGCCGTTGGTATGGAACGGCAGCTTCTGGCGCTTGTTCATGATGAGGTCGTGCTTCTCGTCGAAGCCGATCTCGTGGCGGCCGAACAACTTGATGCGTTTCTCGCCGCGGATGCGTTCCAGCGCGGACGGAATTACGTCCGGATCGATCAGGTTCGGCCGGTGGCCCTCCAGGCCCATCATCACCGCCTTGTCGGTGCCGTGGCCGCGGCCGGTCAGCGCGAGCGAGCCGAACACCTCGGCACGGATCCGCGCGGTGCGTTCGAGATCACCGTTCTCGATCAGCCAGCGCTCGATGAACCGCGCCCCGGCCCGCATCGGCCCCACGGTGTGCGAGGAGCTCGGCCCGATGCCGATCTTGAACAGGTCGAAACTGCTGACGGCCACGTAGGACTCCGAAGCGGCGGCGAATATCTGAAGGTGGGGACGATGGTCCCGTTATTCTACGCGTCCCGCCGCACCGCCTGGCGTCACCGGCCACACCTGCGCAATGTCACTGATCCTGTACCAGCGCGACGACTGTCACCTGTGCGACCTCGCGCTCGAGGTACTGGCGCAGGCGCGCGCGCCCGAGCCCGACAGCGTGTTCATCGACGGCGACGAGGCGCTGGAGTCGCGCTACGGCATCCGGGTGCCGGTGTTGCGCGATGTGGCGCGTGGGATCGAACTGGACTGGCCGTTCGATGGCGAGCGGCTGCGGCGGTTTCTGGCCGGATGACACCCGGGGCACGGGTCTCTATTCAGGCCCATTCGCTCTGTTGCCTTACAACGCGAATCAAACGATCTCGTCGCTCCACAGCCCCGAAGGGACGGCGTGGCGCCATGGATTTATTTGCGTTGTGCGGCAACGGCAACGGCAACGGCAACGCCAGGATCAGGATGAAGGGGGACCCAGCGTCGCCGCGATGGCCAGCAAACCGCCGGACAGGGCTCACTCGCCGACAGGCACAAACACCACCCGCGTGCTTACCGCCACCGCGTCCGGCAGCAGGTCGGTGTCGGCCCAGTCGCCGCCGCCAACACCGTAATCCAGACGGCGCACCGTCGCCCGGCCTGTCAGCACCGGTCGCTCGCCGGGTGTCCAGGTGAAAGCCAGCGCGACCGGTCGGCTGACACCGCGCAGGGTGAGGGTGCCATCGGCGACGTAGCGGCCGTCGCCCAGGCTGCGGAACCGGTCCGCGCTGAAGTGCGCCACAGGGGACCTTGCGACATCGAAGAAGTCGTGGCCCTGCAAGGTCTCGTCGCGTTCGATGTTGTCGGTATCGGCGCCGGCCAGGGTGATTGCGACCTCGAGCCTGGCGGTCGCCAATTGCTGCGGATCGAAGCTCAGGCGCGTGTCGAACTGCGGAAAACGCCCGACGAACACCTCGCCCTGGTATTCGGTGGCGAAGGCCAGCGTCGAGCCGGGCGCCTGCACGTACTCGGTGGCGACCGCGCAGGGGGCCAGGAGAAACGCGCCCATCAGCGCGAAGCGGGCTAGGTACTTCTTCGACATCATCGGGCTCCGCAATGAAGGTGGTCAGCGCGCGCCGCCGCCGCGCGTGCGGCGACGCGGCAGCATGCGCGACAGGGTCGCGTCCTGCAGGAAAACATGGTGATGGAACGCGGCCCCGGTGTGTGCCAGCGCCAGCGCCAGCAGCAGCCAGAAGCCGTTGTTGTGCAGCGCGAGCGCGGTGGCGCGCAGGGCCTCGTCCCGGCCGGCCAGCGCCGGCAGGTTGAACAGGCCGAACCACTGCAGCGGATAGCCGGCGGCGGAGTTGAACAGCCACCCGGTGAGCGGCATCGCCAACAGCATGAAGTACAGCGCGGCATGGCTGAGGCGGGCGGCATGCCGCTGCCAGTGCGGCGTGCCGGGCACCGGCGGCGGCGCGCCCGCGTAGAGCCGCCAGCCCAGGCGGAGCACGGTCAGCGCCAGCAGGGTCAGGCCGAGCGACTTGTGCAGTGCATAGACCTCGATCTTGCGCGGGGTGTTGGGCATGTCGCCCATGACCAGCCCGATGGTGGCGATCGCGACCAGCAGCAGCACGATCGCCCAGTGCAGCAACTGGCTGATGGGTCCCCAGCGCTCGGCGGTGTTCTTCCAGCTCATGGCGCCGGGTCCGGCGGTGGCGGGTCACCGTCGGTCAGGACCTCGTCGGTGCTGGCCTCATCCGGGCTGGTCTCGACGGGGCTGAGGTCCTCGACGATGCTGTCGCCGATGACGGGGCCTTCACCAACGCCCTCCTGGTGCGCGTCGTGATCGGGCCGCTCGGCGTCGGGATCAATGGGGGACGGCGCGAACGCAGCGGCCGCCTCGTCGTCGCGCACCGCTTCGGCCTCGATGCGCAGCTCGACCCGGTCACCGATCACCGATCTCCACGCGTCGATGCCGAAGTCGCTGCGGCTCAGCGTGGCGGTCGCCGAGAATCCGGCGGTGCGGCGGAACGGCGGCAGCGGGTGGCGCTTGATCGTGTTGAGAGTCACCTCCAGGCACAGCGGCCGGGTGACGCCGCGCAGGGTCAGCTCGCCGCAGACCCGCGCATGCTGCCGATCGAGCGGTTCGATGGCGGATGACACGAAATACGCGTGGGGATGGCGCTCGCCGTCGAGCAGGTTGGACGCGAGCGTGGCCGCGTTCCAGCGGGCGTCGCCCAGCTCCAGCCGCGTCAGCGGCACGCTCACCTCGAGCCGCGCGCTGCACCAGTCATCGGGATCGAACAGCAGGCTGCCGGTGCTGCCCGACACCGTGCCCAGGGCCTGCGAGAAACCAGCATGTTCGACCGCGAACAGCACGCGCGTGTGCACCGGGTCGAGCGCGTAAGCCTGCGTCTCGGACGCGTGCGAGCCGGCACATGCAACGGCCAGCACGAGCATCGCGGCACTGCGGCACAGGTGGGGCATGCGCTCTCCAGCGGTGGGAGCCTGCCGCTTTGCATAATCGACGAATCGGGTGCCCCGGGGCCCGAATCATTCTGCGTCAGCGACCCATACTAGGCCGGTGCGGGTAATTCTGTCGCTCCGGCCGCGCAACGCAGCGTCGCGAGGCGAGTTGCGGGCGCTGCCGGAATGGCCGAGCCTAGCGCCTGGACAGGGAAGATGCCGGCCACCGCGAGGCTGCGCCGGTGCAGGGAAGGGGAGCTGGCATGCGTCATTCGAGCAGGACCGGACCCGGCCGCGGGCTCGTCGGGGTATATGGCTGGCGCGTGCTGCAGGCGGCCGGCCTGTGGCTGGGCCTTGCGCTGTCGGTGCCGGCGCTGGCGGCCACCACCGCGGCGGCCGCGGTGGGCACGCCAGGCACGCCAACCAAGGCATTTGGTGAAATGCCGCGCCTGCGCATCCTCGGTGTCGAGCACGGCCTGCCGTCGAGCAACATCACCGGCGTCACCCGCGACCGGTCGGGTTATGTCTGGCTGGCCACCAGCGACGGCCTGGCGCGCTACGACGGCATCGATGTGCGGGTGTGGCGGCATGTGCCTGGCGACCCGCGCGCGCTGCCCGGCAACTACATCACCGCGGTCCACGTCGACGCGCGGGACCGGGTGTGGGCGGCGGTGGAAGGATTCGGGCTCAGCCTGCTCGATGCCGACCGCAAGGGGTTCCGCCATTTCCGCCAGGCATCCCTGCCGGGGATCGGCAGCGACGACGTGTGGGCGCTGACCAGTCGCGACGGCGTGCTCTGGTTCGGCACGTTCGGCGGCGGTCTGCATCGGCTCGTGCTGGCCGGCGACGGCGCGCCTACGATCAGCCGCTATATGCCAGAGCCCGGCAACCCGCGCAGCCTGCCGTCCGAAACGGTGCTGTCGCTGCGCTTCGACGATGCCGGGCGGCTGTGGGTCGGCACCACCGCAGGGCTGGCGCGCTGGACCGGCCGCGACTTCGAGCGTCTGGCGCTGCCCGGCAGCGAGCCGGCCCCGACCATTTTCTCGGTGGTGCCGGACGGGCAGGCGCTCTGGGTCGGCGCCGGCAGCGGTGCATTCCGGCTGCAGCCCGACGGCCACTGGCACGTGCCGTCGTGGTCGGCGATGTTCGAGTTCCCCAACGCGATCTTCGATGTCGCCGCCGACGACGATGGCCAGTACTGGATCGCCAGCCACCGGCAGCTGTGGCGGGTCGCGCCGCAGGGTGTGCCGTATCCGGTGCCAATCGGCGCCAACGGGCCGGTGCGCGCGATCTTCCAGATGCTGCGCCAGGACGACGGCGCGTTATGGGTGCCGGTGCCGGGCGCCGGGCTGGGGTACCTGCGGCCCGGCTGGCGCCGGCTGGCGCAGTATTCGCGCGAGCACGGCGGGCTGGCCAGCGAGCTGTATCGCGCGGTGATGCCGGCTCGGGAGGGCGGGGTGTGGCTGGTCGGTGGCCGCGGCGAAGTGGAGCGACTCGGTCGCGACGGCGTCGTGCGGCCGCTCGCCGAACCGTTGCTCGAGCGATTGCACGGACGACGGCTGACGGCGGGCGTGCAGGACCGCGCCGGCCGACTGTGGCTGGGCGAACGTGGCGCATTGATCCGGATCGATGCGGACGCGGACGCCGCTGGCGGCTTGCGAGAATGGCGCACCGGCGCTGGCAGCGACGCGCCGCTGGACGGCGCGATCACGCTGCTGCAGCTCGCCCCCGACGGCAGCGTCTGGCTGGCCTGCCCCGGCGCGGGCCTGCAGCAACGCGATCCGGACAGCGGCCGGGTGTTGCGCACGATCCTGCCGGGCCCGGAACAAGGGCTGGGGATCGGTGATATCGAATGGATTGACTTCGACAGCGATGGCCGGCTCTGGGTCGCCGACGAGCGCGGGTTGTCCCGTTGGGACGACGCGGGCGACCGGCTGGTGCCGGCATCCGGGATCGCGCCCGGCGAGCGCGTGTTCGCGTTCGCGTTCGATGGCGCCGATGCGCTGTGGCTGCAACGACTCGGCGGGCTCGAGCACTACCGCCGCAGCGGCGAGCGCTGGCAACTCATCGAGCGGGTCGGCGTGGAGCAGGGCATCCCGGCGCTCGAGGCGGCGGCGCTGCGGATCGACCGCGACCATCGCGTCTGGCTGTCGACTTCGCGCGGGCTGTATCGCTGGGATCCGCGGCAACGCCATGCGCGGCGTTTCGGCGTACAGGACGGCCTGAGCAGCCAGGAGTTCCACGAGCGCGCGATGGCCCTGACCGATGCCGGCCTGCTGGTCGCCGCGGTCGCCGACGGCGGCGTGGTGCTGGTCGATACGCTGGCCGCGGACCCGCCGCCGGTGACGCCGGCGCTACATTGGGACCGGCTGGAAGTGCGCCGCGGCGGACGCTGGGTTTCGCTGGCGGGCGATGCCGACACCGGCTGGTCGCTCGCACCGGACGATCGCGAACTGCGCGTGCAGCTGCGCCTGCTGGCGTTCGATGCGCCGGCATCGAACCGCTACTTCACCCGGCTGGAAGGTTACGACGAGGGCTGGGTCGCGCACGGTCACAGCGGCGAGCGGGTGTTCGCCGGCCTGCCACCGGGCACCCACACCCTGCGCGCGCGCGCCGTCGATGCCGTCGGCAATGCCGCGGTGGAGCATGTGTTGAATTTCCGCGTGCAGCCGCCGTGGTGGCGAACGTCGTGGGCCCAGGCCGGCGCGGTGGGCCTGCTGGTGCTGCTGGGCTGGTGGAGCGTCGATGCCTGGCGCGACCGGCTCAGGCGCCGACAGGCGCAGCAGCGCGCCGAGCATGAACGCCACGTCGCCGAGGAAGCCTCGCTCGCCAAGACACGCTTCCTCGCCACGCTCGGCCACGAAGTGCGCACGCCGATGACCGGGGTGCTCGGCATGACCGAGCTGCTGCTCACCACCGAACTCGATCCCGAGCAGCGCGGCTATACGCAGTCGATCCGCCAGGCCGGCGACCACCTGCTGCGGCTGGTCAACGACGCGCTGGACCTCGCGCGCATCGAATCGGGCAAGCTCGAACTCACCGACGAGCCATTCGACCTGCGTGCATTGATCGACGAAGCCGCAGCGCTGATGGCGCCGCTGGCACGTCAGCGCGGGCTGGAGTTCAGGCTGGAGGTCGCCGCCGAGCTGCCGCAAGGCGTGCATGGCGACGGCAAGCGCGTATGCCAGGTGCTGCTCAACCTGCTCGGCAACGCGATCAAGTTTACCGAGCGCGGCTCGGTGTGGCTGCGGGTCACTCCCGCTGCCGCGTCGCTGATCCATTTCGAGGTGGGCGACACCGGCCCCGGGCTCAACAACGAGCAGAAGACCCGCCTGTTCCGCCGGTTCGAACAGGCAGAAGGCGCACGCACCGCGGCGCGCTACGGCGGCAGCGGCCTGGGCCTGGCGATTTGCCAGGAGCTGGCCGCGGCAATGGAGGGGCAGATAGAGGTCGAAAGCGCGCCTGGCGCCGGCACGCGCTTCACCGTTGCATTGCCGTTGCGAGCGGTTGCGTTCGAACCCGCCGCCGAGCGTCCCGACCGCAGCGCCGCGGCGGGTGCTGCCCGGTCCCTGGCGCTGTTGCTGGTGGAGGACGACCCGACCGTGGCCGAGGTCGTGACCGGGCTGCTGCGCCGCCAGGGCCACGCGGTGACCCACGTGGGCAACGGCTTGGCGGCGCTGACCGAGGTCGCCACTGCCGGTTTCGACGCGGTCCTGCTCGATCTGGACCTGCCCGGCATGGACGGCTTCGTGCTCGCGCGACAGCTGCGTGCGCAGGGTTTCGAGCGGCCGTTGATCGCGCTGACCGCACGCGCCGATGCCGATGCCGAGCCGCTGACGCGGACCGCCGGCTTCGACGCGTTCCTGCGCAAGCCGGTGACCGCAGCGATGCTGCGGCAACTGCTGGAGTCGGTGGCGCCTGCGTCGGCGGAATTGCCGGCGCCTGCCCCAACCCCGTAGAGCGGAGCTTGCTCCGCTGCCTTGGCGTTTGTCGTTGTTACAAGCCGGCGCGGGAGCAGCCGAGCAAGCTCGGCTTTACGGGACATCGCGATCATCCCCTGTAGGAGCGGCCCATGGCCGCGATGCTTTCCCCGCGCCGGCGAAAACGCGGTCGCGCCTATGGGCCACTTCAGCGCCGGGGCAGCTCTGTCGCAATCTGAACGAAAAACTCGCGGCCATGGGCCGCTCCTACGAAAAGCCGTCGGTGCACGAAAGTCCTTGGGCGCGTCGCACAGCGGAGCTTGCTCCGCTGCCTTCGCCTCAACGTGCGCTGAGCTCATGCACCGCATCGACCAGCGCGGCGACGTGGTCGGGCTGCATGTCCGGCGACAGACCGTGGCCCAGGTTGAAGATATGACCCTCGCGCGAGCCGCCGTTGCCGTCGCGGTAGCTGTCGAGCGCGTGGCCGACCTCGCGGCGGATCGCCTCGGGCTCGGCATAGAGGGTCGCCGGATCGAGATTGCCCTGCACCGCCACCCGCCCACCGATGCGGCGCGCGGCCTCGCCCAGTTCCACCGTCCAGTCCACGCCTACGGCTTCGGCGCCGCATGTGGCCAGTTCCTCCAGGTACGGATCGTTGCCCTTGCCGAACAGGATCAGCGGCGCATGCGTCTCGCCATCGCCGCGCGGCAGCTCGGCGGCGATGCGCTGCAGGTAGCGCAGCGAGAACTCGCGGTACATTCTTGGCGACAGCACCCCGCCCCAGGTGTCGAACACCTGCATCGCCTGGGCACCCGACACCCGCTGCGCGTCGAGGTAGGCGATGACCGCGTCGGTCACCACGTCGAGCAGCTTGTGCATCGCCCGGGGGTCGTTGAGCGCGAGCGCCTTGACCTTGCTGAAATCCTTGCTGCCGCCGCCTTCGACCATGTAGCAGGCCAGCGTCCAGGGGCTCCCGGAGAACCCGATCAGCGGCACGCTGCCGTCGAGCTCTCGGCGGATCGTGCCGACCGCATCCATCACGTAGCGCAGGTCGCTGCCCATGTCAGGCACCGCGAGCCGGTCGATGTCGGCTGCGTTGCGCAGCGGGCGCTCGAACTTCGGGCCTTCGCCCTCGACGAAGTACAGCCCCAGGCCCATCGCGTCGGGCACGGTGAGGATGTCGGAGAACAGGATCGCCGCGTCGAGCGGAAAGCGCCGCAGCGGCTGCAGGGTGACCTCGCAGGCCAGCTCCGGATTCTTCGCCAGTGCCAGGAAGCTGCCGGCCTGCGCACGCGTCGCGCGGTACTCGGGCAGGTAGCGGCCTGCCTGGCGCATCAGCCACACCGGCGTGCGGTCGACCGGCTCGCGGCGCAGCGCGCGCAGGAACCGGTCGTTGCCGGTCCGTGGCCGGGGCGATGTGGAGTCGGGTGCGGTCATGCAGGGTCCTCGGCGCGTGGGCGCGTGCAGGGTGGGGCGCGTGTCGACGCGCGAGGGGATAAACGACGGGATCGATGGCCGAGTCACTTGGGCGCTTCGGTGCCCTGGCTGAACATCAACTGGAAACCGCGCTTGAGTTGCTGGTCACGCGCCTGCTCCAGCGCGGAGAGCGCCGATTCGCGGTCGAGGAACTGCGAGCGCCGCAACTGGCTGCGACCGCCGATCTGACCGGACTCGCGCACCAGCGCCCACCCGCCCAGCAGGTCGGGTTGCAGCATCAACTGCACGAAGCGCGGGGCTTCGCTGCCGTCGGAACGTTGTTGCAGGAACAGGCGCATGGGGGGCGGATTGTAGCCGGTGGCGTGCTTTGGGCGTGCGCGGCTTGTGGGATGGCTCGCGGATCGCCTTCTTCATCATCCAGCGAGCGGTTCCGGCCGTAGTTCCAGCGGACATCGCTGTTGTCGTGCCACACCCGGTGCGCGCCGTCCCTGGAATCCATTTTGATCTTCCACGGCTTGGCTTTTTGTACTTTTTGCTCTTGCCCTTGCCCCTGCTGTTGCTGTTGCCGTTATCGCGCCAATCCATCCGCCTCGTATCTCCACAGACCCCGAAGGGGCGGCGGCCATGGATGGCCGCCGTTTTTCGACCGAGCCATGGATGGCGAGTCGAAAAATCCCCGCGCCACTCCACGCCCGCACGGGAGGTGTGTCGGGGAGAGCCCTTTCTTTGGTTGGCGCAGTCAAGTTCCAAGTGCATCACCCGGAGCAAGCCCGTCGCGCGCCTTGATGTAGTGCTCGAAATACACTTCGGCCGGCGAACGCCACTGGAGCGTCT
>NZ_JBJMAW010000010.1:0-85091 GCF_046600735.1 Novilysobacter longmucuonensis | reverse complement strand
CGAGATCGAGATCGTCGGTATCCGCGACACCCAGAAGACCACGGTCACCGGCGTGGAGATGTTCCGCAAGCTGCTCGACCAGGGCCAGGCGGGCGACAACGCCGGCCTGCTGCTGCGCGGCACCAAGCGTGACGACGTCGAGCGTGGCCAGGTGCTGTGCAAGCCCGGTTCGATCAAGCCGCACACCGACTTCGAGGCCGAGGTCTACGTGCTGAGCAAGGACGAGGGCGGCCGCCACACCCCGTTCTTCAAGGGTTATCGCCCGCAGTTCTACTTCCGCACCACCGACATCACCGGCGCCTGCGAGCTGCCCGAGGGCGTGGAGATGGTGATGCCGGGCGACAACGTCAAGATGGTGGTGACGCTGATCAATCCGGTGGCGATGGACGAAGGCCTGCGCTTCGCGATCCGCGAAGGCGGCCGCACCGTCGGCGCCGGCGTGGTGGCGAAGATCATCAAGTGACGATCTGACCCGTGCGCGCCTCGGCGCGCATGGCTTTGTCAGATCGTCATCCCCGCGAAGGCGGGGATCCAGCTGTAAGAGGTGAGTCGCGCCTGCGGCGCTGTAAAAAGTAAATAGTCAAAGCACTACCGTTGACCGTTTACAGGCCGCGCCGCGGGGATACCAGCTTCGACTCTTGTTGTTCAAGCGCAGTTAGCAATACCGCGTAGCCCCGCTGGGTCGGGGCTACGCATACCGCGAAAAGAGGTGCAGGACGTGCCTCGTGTTCGCCGGACAGGGAGTTGTCGCGTGGCAAACCTCCGTTCAGCAGTCCCGACAGGGGCGTGCTTGACGCGGCCTGTCATGCGTCCTATAATTTTCTGTCTGGCAGGCCGGGAAACCGGTCTGCCTTTTTTCCCGTCCGGGATTAGCGTTTTTCCTGGATGCGGATGTGGTTTTCACCGGGGTTCGGCGCACCCAGTCGCCGGCCTGTCGCTCTTTCAACCAAGGAACACCCGTCATGGCGGACCAAAAGATCCGGATTCGGCTGAAGGCGTACGATCATCGTCTGATCGATCGCTCGGCCAGCGAGATCGTCGAGACAGCCAAGCGGACCGGCGCGCAAGTGCGCGGCCCGATCCCGCTGCCGACCAAGATCGAGCGCTTCACCATCCTCGTTTCCCCGCACGTCGACAAGGACGCGCGCGACCAGTACGAGACCCGCACGCACAAGCGCGTGCTCGACATCGTCGACCCCAACGACAAGACCGTGGACGCGCTGATGAAGCTCGAGCTCGCGGCGGGCGTCGACGTACAGATCAAGCTGACCTGAGGCCACCACCATGACCGCGAAGAAATATTCGTTGGGCATCGTCGGTCGCAAGGCCGGCATGAGCCGCTTCTTCACCGAAGACGGCAAGTCCGTTCCGGTGACGCTGATCGAAGCGACGCCAAACCGCATCACCCAGATCAAGACCGCCGACAGCGACGGCTACAGCGCAGTGCAGGTCACCGTCGGCGTGCGCCGCGCGGCGCTGGTCAACAAGCCCGAGGCCGGTCACCTGGCCAAGGCCAAGGTCGACGCCGGCCGCGGCCTGTGGGAGCTGCGCGTTGCCGACGACAAGATCGGTGACTTCAATGTCGGCGGCGAGATCAAGGCCGACATCTTCGAAGTCGGGCAGATCGTCGACGTGCAGGGCATCACCAAGGGCAAGGGCTTCCAGGGCACGATCAAGCGCTGGAACTTCAAGATGGGCGATGCGACGCACGGCAACTCGTTGTCGCACCGTTCGCCTGGCTCGATCGGCCAGCGCCAGACGCCGGGCCGCGTTTTCCCGGGCAAGAAGATGTCCGGCCACATGGGCTCGGTGCAGCAGAGCACGCAAGGCCTGGAAGTGGTCAGGGTCGACGCCGAGCGCGGCCTGATCGCGATCAAGGGCGCGGTGCCGGGCGCACCGGGCGGCGACGTGATCGTGCGTCCGTCGAGCAAAGGGGTATGACGATGGAACTTGCCATCAACAACAGTGACAAGACGCTGTCGGTGTCCGACGCGATCTTCGGTCGCGAGTTCAGCCAGGACCTGGTCCACCAGGTGGTCGTGGCCTACCGCAACGCCGGTCGCGCCGGTACCAAGGCGCAGAAGACCCGCTCGGAGGTCGCCGGCACCACCAAGAAGTCGAAGAAGCAGAAGGGCGGCGGTGCGCGACATGGCGCGCTGACGGCTCCGATCTTCATCGGCGGTGGCGTGACGTTCGCGGCCAAGCCGCGCAGCTTCGCGCAGAAGGTCAACCGCAAGATGTATCGCGCCGCAATCGCATCGATCCTGTCGGAGCTCAACCGCCAGGGCCGGATCAAGGTGGTCGAGGCGTTCGACGTCGATTCGGCCAAGACCTCCGGCATGGTGTCCAGGCTCAAGGATCTGCAGGTCGGCCGACGTCCGCTGATCGTCACCGAAGATGCCACCGAGAACCTGTACCTCTCGGCGCGCAACCTGCCGTATGTGGAAGTCCGTGATGTGCAGGGCCTGGATCCGGTCGCGCTGGTAGGCGCGGACACGATCGTGGTCACCGCCGATGCGGTCAAGAAGATCGAGGAGTGGCTGGCATGAACGAGGCCAAGCTCTACAACGTGATCCGTGCGCCGCGAGTGTCCGAGAAGACCGCGCGTCTGCAGGAAGTTTCCAACCAATACGTCTTCGAAGTCGCAACGACCGCTACCAAAGCCGACATCAAGGTAGCGATCGAGAAGCTCTTCGACGTCAAGGTCGAGGCAGTCAACGTGTTGAACGTGAAGGGCAAGAGCAAGACCTTCAAGTTCCGCATGGGCCGTCGCGCCGACTGGCGCAAGGCGTACGTGAAGCTGGCCGCCGGCCAGTCGATCGACGTGATGGCCAAGGCCTGAGGACTAGACCCATGGCATTGATGACTTTCAAACCCACCTCGCCCGGCCGTCGCTCGATGGTCCGCGTGGTGACGCCCGGCCTGCACAAGGGTGCGCCGCATGCCGCGCTGCTCGAGAAGAAGAGCAAGACCGGTGGCCGCAACCACCACGGCCGCATCACCACCCGCCACATCGGCGGCGGTCACAAGCAGCACTACCGCATCATCGACTTCAAGCGCGACAAGGAAGGCATCCCGGCGCGCGTGGAGCGGATCGAGTACGACCCGAACCGCACCGCGCACATCGCGCTGCTGTGCTATGTCGACGGCGAGCGTCGCTACATCATCGCGCCCAAGGGCCTGAAGGATGGCGACCAGGTGATCGCCGGCCGCGATGCCCCGATCCGCGTGGGCAACACCCTGCCGCTGACCAATATCCCGGTCGGTTCGACGGTGCACTGCATCGAGATGAAGCCGGGCAAGGGTGCACAGCTCGCCCGTGCCGCCGGCGCCGGCGTGCAGCTGGTCGCCCGCGAGCAGGGCTACGCCACGCTGCGTCTTCGCTCCGGCGAAATGCGCAAGGTGCCGGTCGAGTGCCGCGCCACCATCGGTGAGGTCGGCAACGACGAGCACAGCCTGGAGAA
Source organism: Novilysobacter longmucuonensis (assembly GCF_046600735.1). Classification (NCBI taxonomy): domain Bacteria; kingdom Pseudomonadati; phylum Pseudomonadota; class Gammaproteobacteria; order Lysobacterales; family Lysobacteraceae; genus Novilysobacter; species Novilysobacter longmucuonensis. The sequence continues at coordinate 81,627 of NZ_JBJMAW010000010.1, read as the reverse complement.
GCTCGGCAAGGCCGGCGCCAAGCGCTGGCGCGGGGTCAAGCCGACCGTTCGTGGCGCCGCCATGAACCCGGTGGATCACCCGCACGGCGGTGGTGAGGCCAAGGCTGGCCAGGGCAACCCGCATCCGGTCACCCCGTGGGGTGTGCCGACCAAGGGTTACAAGACGCGCAAGAACAAGCGTACGCAGCAGTTCATCGTTCGCGATCGCAGGAGCTAATCGGCAATGGCACGTTCACTGAAAAAGGGTCCGTTCGTCGACCACCATCTGATCAAGAAGGTGGAGGCCGCGGCCAACAACAAGAAGCCGATCAAGACCTGGTCGCGCCGGTCCATGGTGTTGCCGGAGATGGTGGGTTTCACCATCGCCGTGCACAACGGTCGCAATCACATCCCGGTGCTGGTCAACGAGAACATGGTTGGCCACAAGCTCGGTGAGTTCGCTCTGACCCGTACGTTCAAGGGTCACAGCGGCGACAAGAAGTCGAGGTAACGGAGATGACCACCATGCCTAACCAGTATGAGGCGAAAGCCATCCTGCGCAGTGCGCGCATCTCCGCTCAGAAGGTTCGCCTGGTTGCTGATCAGGTGCGCGGTCTGACCGCCGAGCGAGCCGTCAACCTGCTGAAGTTCTCGGACAAGAAGGCCGCCGTGATGATCCGCAAGGTCGTCGAGTCGGCGATCGCCAACGCCGAGAACAACCAGGGCGCCGACGTCGACGAGCTCAAGGTCAAGACCATCATGGTGGACGAGGGTCCGACGCTGAAGCGCTTCATGGCGCGGGCGAAGGGCCGCGGCACCCGCATCCTCAAGCGCACCAGCCACATCACTGTGGTCGTGGGCGCGGGCAAGTAAGGGCGGAATCAGACAATGGGTCATAAAGTTCATCCGACCGGCATCCGCCTTGGTATTTCCAAGGACTGGAACTCGAAGTGGTTCGCCGGCAAGAAGCAGTACGCGCAGTACCTGGTCGCCGACCTCAAGGTCCGCGAGATGCTGCGCAAGAAGCTTGCGCAGGCTGGCATCTCAAAGATCTTCATCGAGCGCCCGGCCAACAACGCCCGCGTCACGATCCACACCGCCCGTCCGGGCGTGGTGATCGGCAAGCGTGGTGAGGACATCGACAAGCTGCGCAAGGAAGTCAGCGACATGATGGGCGTTCCCGCGCACATCAACGTGACCGAGGTGCGCAAGCCCGAGCTCGACGCGCAGCTGGTCGCCGAGTCGATTGCGCAGCAGCTCGAGCGCCGCATCATGTTCCGTCGCGCGATGAAGCGTGCGGTCGGCAACGCGATGCGCCTCGGCGCCCTGGGCATCAAGGTCAACGTCGGCGGCCGCCTCAACGGCGCCGAGATCGCGCGTTCGGAGTGGTACCGCGAAGGCCGCGTGCCGCTGCACACGCTGCGCGCCGACATCGACTATGGCTTCGCAGAGGCCAAGACGACCTACGGCATCATCGGCATCAAGGTATGGGTCTACAAGGGCGAGATCTTCGATTTTGCCCAGGTCGGCCAGGAAAAGCCGGACGACAGCCCGCGTAGCGACCGCGGAGATCGCGGCGACCGCCGCGACCGCTCGCCCCGTCCGCCGCGCGAATCGAGGTAACCGATCATGTTGCAACCAAAGCGAACCAAGTACCGCAAGGTACACAAAGGCCGCAACGACGGCCTGGCCTGGAGCGGCAATGCCGTCAGCTTCGGCGAGTACGGCCTGAAGTCCACCGCGCACGGCCAGATCACCGCGCGCCAGATCGAGGCGGCGCGCCGGTCCATCAGTCGCTACGTCAAGCGTGGCGGCAAGATGTGGATCCGCGTGTTCCCCGACAAGCCGATCACCAAGAAGCCGATCGAGGTCCGCATGGGCTCCGGCAAGGGCAACGTCGAGTACTGGGTCGCACAGATCCAGCCCGGTCGCATGATCTACGAAATCGAAGGCGTGGCAGAGGACGTAGCGCGCGAAGCGTTCCGCCTGGCCGCCGCCAAGCTCTCGGTGACCACCACTTTCGTTACCCGGACGGTGCGCTAATGGAACTCAAGCAAATGCGCGAGAAGTCGGCCGAGGATCTCAAGGCCCACTTGGTCGAGCTGCACAAGGAGGGCTTCGCCCTGCGGATGCAGAAGGCCACCGGCCAGCTCGCCAAGACCCACGAAGCCCGCCGGGTGCGCCGCGAGATCGCGCGCGTCAACACCCTGCTGGGCCAGCAGAAGTAAGGACCCGCCATGACCGACAACAATACAGAGAAGGCACTGCGCACGGTCGAAGGGCGCGTGGTCAGCAACAAGATGGACAAGACCGTCACCGTGCTCGTCGAGCGCCAGGTCAAGCATGCCCTCTACGGCAAGTACATCCGTCGCTCGACCAAGCTGCACGCCCACGACGCTGACAATGCCTGCAACGAGGGCGACGTGGTCCGGGTGACCGAGATCGCGCCGATGTCCAAGACCAAGAACTGGCGGGTGGTGGAAGTCGTCACCCGCGCGGCCGACTAACGAGGAGCTGAACCATGATCCAGATGCAAAGCTACCTCAACGTGGCTGACAACTCCGGTGCCAAGGAAGTGATGTGCATCAAGGTGCTCGGCGGCTCCAAGCGCCGCTACGCGCACATTGGCGACATCATCAAGGTCACCGTCAAGGACGCGATCCCGCGCGGCAAGGTCAAGAAGGGCGACGTCTACGACGCCGTCGTGGTGCGTACCCGCAAGGGTGTGCGCCGTCCTGACGGCTCGCTGATTCGCTTCGATGGCAACGCCGCGGTGTTGCTCAACAACAAGCATGAGCCGATCGGCACCCGCATCTTCGGGCCCGTAACCCGCGAACTGCGTTCCGAGAAGTTCATGAAGATCGTCTCGCTCGCGCCTGAAGTGCTCTGAGCGGAGGAATTGACATGAACCGTATCAAGAAGGGTGACCAAGTGATCGTCACCGCCGGCAAGGACAAGGGCAAGAAGGGTGATGTGGTGCGCGTGGCCGGCGACAAGATCGTCGTGTCCAACGTCAACATCATCAAGCGCCATACCAAGCCGAATCCGCAGGCCAACCAGCCGGGCGGCGTGATCGAGCGCGAAGCGCCGATCCACATTTCCAACGTCATGCTGTTCAACCCGGCCTCCGGCAAGGGTGAGCGCATCGGTATCAAGGTGCTGGAGGATGGACGCAAACTGCGTGTGTTCCGCTCCAGCGGTGAGGTGGTCCAATGAACCGGCTTGAAAAGATCTACAAGGAAGAAGTGGTTCCCGTCCTGACCGAGAAGTTCGGTTACAAGAACCCGATGGAAGTGCCCCGTCTGGTCAAGATCACGCTGAACATGGGCGTGGGCGAGGCTGCCACCAACAAGAAGATTCTGGAGAACGCGGTCGCCGACATGGCCAAGATCGCCGGCCAGAAGCCGATCGTGACCAACAGCCGCGTCTCGGTGGCTTCGTTCAAGATCCGCGACGGCTGGCCGATCGGCTGCAAGGTCACCTTGCGCCGCGCCAGGATGTTCGAGTTCTTCGACCGCCTGATCAACGTCTCGTTGCCGCGCGTGCGCGACTTCCGCGGCGTCTCGGGCAAGTCGTTCGACGGCCGCGGCAACTTCAACATGGGCGTCAAGGAACAGATCATCTTCCCGGAAATCGACTACGACCAGGTCGATGCGGTGCGTGGCATGGACATCGCGATCACCACGACCGCGAAGACCGATGCCGAAGGCCGTGCACTGATGGAAGCTTTCCGCTTCCCGTTCCGCAACTGATATCCGAGGACAATAACCATGGCCAAGACATCAATGGTGAACCGCGATATCAAGCGGGCCAAACTGGCGAAGAAGTACGCCGCCAAGCGCGAAGAGCTGAAGAAGATCATCTCCAGCGAGAAGTCGTCGTACGAGGAAAAGGCCGACGCGGTGATCGCGCTGTCCAAGCTCCCGCGCGATTCCTCCCCGTCCCGTCAGCGCAACCGTTGCGCCATGACCGGCCGTTCGCGCGGCGTGTACGCCAAGTTCGGCCTCGGCCGCAACAAGCTGCGCGAAGCCACCATGCGTGGTGACGTGCCGGGCCTGCGCAAGGCCAGCTGGTAAGTAGTAAACAGGCAAGTCGCGCCTTTGGCGCTGTAAGAGGTAAAGAGGTAAGTAGGGCAACGGCAACTGTGCTTCTACTGACTCCTTCAGGTGGCCAAGCCGCCGTCTCACAGCTCGCGCAGCGAGCGACTTGCCACTCCACGCGATATCGATGCTTGACACAGGAATCTAACAAATGAGCATGACTGATCCCATCGCCGACATGCTGGTTCGCATTCGAAATGCGGCCGCTGTTCGCAAGCCCACGGTGAAGATGCCGTCGTCCAAGATCAAGGTGGCCATCGCCGCCGTGCTGAAGGACGAGGGCTACATCCTGGATTCACGCGTGACCGAGCTTGGCGGTGGCAAGGCCGAACTCGAGATCGTGCTGAAGTACTACGAAGGCCGTCCGGTAATCGAGCAGCTCAAGCGCTATTCGCGTTCGGGCCTGCGTCAGTACCGCGGCAAGGACGAGTTGCCCAAGGTCCTCAATGGCCTCGGCGTCTCCATCATTTCCACCTCGAAAGGCATCATGACCGATACGCAGGCGCGCCAGCAGGGCGTCGGCGGTGAAGTCCTGTGCTTCGTGGCCTAAGGGAGTAACGACATGTCCCGAGTTGCCAAGAAGCCGATCGCCCTTGCCAAGGGCGTCGAACTGAACATCCAGGCCGAGAACGTCAGCGTCAAGGGGCCAAAGGGCGTCCTGTCGATCGCCAAGCCGGCGGCCATCGCGGTCACGATCGAGGACGGCAATGCGCTGCTTTCGACCGATGACGCCGCGCTGATTCCGCTGACCGGCACGCTGCGCGCCGTCATCGCCAACATGGTCAAGGGCGTCTCCGAAGGCTTCGAGCGCAAGCTCGAGCTGGTCGGCGTCGGTTACCGCGCCGCGATGCAGGGCAGGGATCTGAACCTGTCGCTGGGTTTTTCGCACCCGGTGCTGTTCAAGACCCCCGAAGGCATCACCATTGCCACGCCGACCCAGACCGAGGTCGTGGTCAGCGGCAATGACAAGCAGCTGGTGGGTCAGGTCGCGGCCAAGATTCGCGGTTTCCGTCCGCCGGAGCCCTACAAGGGCAAGGGCGTGAAGTACGCCGGCGAAACCATCATTCGCAAAGAGGCGAAGAAGGCTTGATGTGTCGCGGATCCGTCCGCAGGAGCCCGGTCATCCCTGGTCGGACTTCCCCATGCAAAAGCTCGCGTCCTTGGTAGTTTTTCGAGAACTGAAATCATGAACAAAAACATCGCCCGGCTGCGTCGCGCCAAGTCGACCCGCAGCCATATCCGCGAACTCGGAGTGCCGCGCCTGTCGGTGCTGCGCACCGGCCAACATCTGTATGCGCAGGTCTTCACCGCCGACGGCTCCCAGGTGCTGGCGGCTGCCTCGACCGTGCAGACCGACCTCAACGAAGGCCTGAAGAGCCGCAAGAACGCCGAGGCTGCCGTCAAGGTGGGCCGTGCGATCGCCGAGAAGGCCAAGGCCGCCGGGATCGAGAAAGTCGCATTCGATCGCTCCGGGTACCGTTACCACGGCCGCATCAAGGCGCTCGCCGATGCCGCCCGCGAAGGCGGCCTGCAGTTCTAGAAGCTTGAACGCGCGGAGATTCGTCTCCACGTTGCGTGTGGACTGCTGGTAAGTCCGATTGAGTCCACCTGCCGGTGCGGGCTGCACCGGGCGCCTTGACGGGTTCCCGTCATCGCGATGCACCCGATCCAACTCACAACGATAAGCGGCCAATGCCGCAATCATTCTTCAAAACCAAGGCACTCACATGGCAAATGAATCACGGGGTCGCGACCGCAACAATCGCGAAGAAGTCGACGACGGCATGATCGAGAAGCTGATCGCGGTCAACCGCGTCAGCAAGACCGTCAAGGGCGGCCGCCAGTTCACCTTCACCGCATTGACGGTGGTGGGCGACGGCGCCGGCAAGATCGGCATGGGTTACGGCAAGGCACGCGAAGTGCCGGTCGCGATCCAGAAGTCGATGGAATATGCCCGCAAGAGCATGACCAGCGTCGATCTCAACGGCGGCACACTGTGGCATGCGGTCAAATCCGGTCATGGCGCGGCGCGTGTCTACATGCAGCCGGCCTCGGAAGGTACCGGCGTGATCGCCGGTGGCGCGATGCGCGCCGTCCTGGAGGCGGTCGGCGTCAAGAACGTGCTGGCCAAGGCCGTGGGCTCGCGCAACCCGATCAACCTGGTGCGCGCGACGCTGCGCGGCCTGTCCGACATGCACTCGCCGGCCAGGATCGCGGCCAAGCGCGGCAAGAAGGTGGAGGATCTGACCCATGGCTAAGAAGCAGGCAGACGGCACCGGCACCGCCGGCGGCACCGTAAAGGTGCGACTGGTCAAGGGACTGCGCGGCACCCAAGGGCGTCACCGCCTGTCGGTGAAGGCGCTGGGCCTGAGCAAGATCAACGACGTGCGCGAGCTGAAAGACAGCCCGCAGGTCCGCGGCCTGATCAACACGGTCCATTACCTGGTCCGGGTTGAAGGCTAGGCATTGAACAGTCCGGCCATCGATGGCCGGGTTCCCAGGCACGGATCGCCACTTTGAGGACACTCATCATGCAGCTCAATACACTCACGCCGGGCGAAGGCGCACGCGAAGACCGCAAGCGCGTCGGCCGTGGCATCGGTTCGGGCCTCGGCAAGACCTGTGGCCGTGGCCACAAGGGCTCGTTCGCGCGCTCGGGCAAGGGCAAGATCCGGGCCGGGTTCGAAGGTGGCCAGATGCCGATGCACAAGCGTCTGCCGAAGGTCGGTTTCCGCTCCAAGCTCAAGAACGACACGGCCGAGGTGATGCTGTATCAGCTCGACACCCTCGACGCCGGCGAGATCGACTTCGCCGCTCTGCGTGCCGCCAAGCTGGTGCCCAGCACCGCCAAGCAGGCCAAGATCGTGAAGAAGGGCGAACTGACCAAGAAGTTCGTGTTCAAGGGCCTGCTGGCTACGGCCGGTGCCAAGGCCGCGATCGAGGCGGCCGGCGGCCAGTTGGTCGAGGCGGCGGTCGAGGGGCAGGCGGCGAATGGCGCGTAGCGGCAACGCGATGAGCGGCATCGGCGGCGGGCTCGGAAAATTCACCGAGCTCCGCCAGCGACTGCTGTTTGTGTTCGGCGCTTTGATCGTCTACCGCATCGGCTGCTACATCCCGGTGCCGGGCGTCAATCCCGACGCGATGATCCAGCTGATGGAGACCCAGCAGGGCACCATCGTGGACATGTTCAACATGTTCTCGGGCGGCGCGCTGGAGCGGTTCAGCCTGTTCGCGCTGAACGTCATGCCCTACATCTCCTCGTCGATCATCGTGCAGTTGCTCGTGCAGATGGTGCCGACGCTCAAGGCGATCCAGAAGGAAGGCGAGTCCGGCCGGCGCAAGATCAACCAGTGGTCGCGCATGGGCGCGATTCCGCTGGCGATCTTCCAGGCATGGGGCATCGCCACCGCGTTGCAGGCCGGCGGTGCCAGCCAAGGCATTCCCGTGGTCTACAACCCGGGCCCGGGCTTCGTGCTCACTGCGGTGATCGCGTTGACCGCGGGCACCATGTTCCTGATGTGGATCGGTGAACAGGTGACCGAGCGGGGCATCGGCAACGGCGTTTCGCTGATCATCTTCGCCGGTATCGTCGCGGGCCTGCCGTCGGCGCTGCTCGGCATGTTCGAGCAGATCCGCAACGGTGAGATGTCGGAGTTCGCCGCGATCGCGGTGGCCATCATCGTGCTGGCCGTGACCTATTTCGTGGTGTTCGTCGAGCGCGGCCAGCGCCGCATCACGGTCAATTACGCACGGCGCCAGGGCGGCCGCAACGCCTACATGAACCAGTCCTCGTTCCTCCCGCTGAAGCTCAACATGGCGGGCGTGATCCCCGCGATCTTCGCCTCTAGCATCGTGATGTTCCCGGCGACGGCGGCGACCTGGTTCAGCCAGGGCGACTCCTCCTCGTTCATGCTGCAGCTCAGCCAGTGGCTGAACCCGGGCGAGCCGCTGCACATGATCCTGTACGCCTCGATGATCGCCGGCTTCGCGTTTTTCTATACCGCGTTGGTGTTCAATTCGCAGGAAACCGCCGACAACCTCAAGAAGTCGGGTGCGCTGATCCCGGGCATCCGGCCGGGCCGGGCGACCGCCGACTATGTCGATGGCGTGCTGACCCGCCTGACCGCGGCCGGCGCGACCTACCTGGTGCTGGTCTGCCTCCTGCCGGAGGTGATGCGCACCAGGATGGGCATCTCGTTTTACTTCGGCGGCACCTCGCTGCTGATCGTGGTGATCGTGGTGATGGATTTCATCGCCCAGATCCAGGCCCATCTGATGTCGCATCAGTACGAAAGCCTGTTGAAGAAGTCTAATTTGAAGGGCGGCTCGCGCGGCGGTCTCGCGCGCGGGTGAATCCGGATTTGTCCGCGCGCCGGAGTAGCGCGCGGTGTCGGGAGGGACGGGTGACACCTTCCTTCGCGACCATCCGGATTCGTCGCCGGAGCATGGGCACACTCCCCATGCCGTGGTCCCGCCGCGCTTGCGCGGCAGGGCTTCCTATTAACCCGAGACCTTGTTAGAATTTCCAGTTCACTTATCCAAGTGCCACTGCGCCGGGTTGTCACCCCCGGCCGTCAATCCAGTTTGGAGATCGCGTTATGGCGCGTATTGCGGGCGTCAATCTGCCTGCCCAGAAGCATGTCTGGGTGGGAATCCAAAGTATCTACGGCATCGGCCGTACCCGTTCCAGGAAAGTCTGCGACTCGGCCGGCGTCAACACGTCGACCAAGATCCGCGACCTGTCCGAGCCAGAAGTCGAGCGCCTGCGTGCCGAGATCGGCAAGTTCGTGGTCGAGGGCGACCTGCGGCGCGAAGTCGGCATGTCGATCAAGCGCCTGATGGACCTGGGTGGCTACCGTGGCCTGCGCCATCGTCGTAGCTTGCCACTGCGCGGCCAGCGCACCAAGACCAATGCCCGCACCCGCAAGGGTCCGCGCAGGGCCATCAGGAAGTAAGGGGTAAATCATGGCCAAGCCAGCAGCAGCCAAGACGAAGAAGAAGATCAAGCGCGTCGTCACCGACGGCATCGCCCACGTCCACGCTTCGTTCAACAACACCATCATCACGATCACCGACCGCCAGGGCAACGCGCTGTCGTGGGCGACTTCGGGCGGCGCGGGTTTCCGCGGTTCGCGCAAGTCCACCCCGTTTGCCGCCCAGGTCGCCGCCGAGAAGGCCGGCCGTGCTGCGCTCGACTACGGCGTCAAGTCGCTGGAAGTGCGCATCAAGGGCCCGGGTCCGGGTCGTGAGTCGGCCGTTCGTTCGCTGAACAACGTCGGCTACAAGATCATGAACATCATCGACGTTACGCCGATTCCGCATAACGGCTGCCGTCCGCCGAAAAAGCGTCGCGTCTGAGGAGCTGAAAAGAAATGGCTCGTTACATCGGTCCTACCTGTAAACTCGCCCGCCGCGAAGGCGCCGACCTCGGTCTGAAGTCGTCTTCGCGTGCGCTCGATTCCAAGTGCAAGCTCGAGCAGAAGCCCGGCCAGCACGGGCCCATCGCCCGTCGCGGCAAGCTGTCCGACTACGCTACCCAGCTGCGTGAAAAGCAGAAGGTCAAGCGTATCTACGGGCTGCTGGAGCGTCAGTTCCGCAACTACTACAAGAAGGCTTCGACCAAGAAGGGCAACACGGGTGAAAACCTGCTGCAGCTTCTCGAGACCCGCCTGGACAATGTCGTCTACCGCATGGGCTTCGCAGTGACCCGGCCGGCCGCGCGCCAGCTGGTCTCGCACCGCGGCGTCACCGTCAACGGCAAGTCGGTCAACCTGCCCTCGTTCCAGGTCAAGGCCGGCGATGCAATCGCCCTGGCCGAGCGTGCCCAGAAGCAGCTGCGGGTGCAGGAGTCGCTGACCGTGGCGCAGCAGATGGACCTGTCGCCGGCATGGGTGGAGGTCGACAGCAAAAAGTTCAGCGGTGTGTTCAAGACGGTGCCCGATCGCGCTGATCTGCCCGCCGACATCAACGAGGCACTGATCGTCGAGCTGTACTCGAAGTAATCCATTGTTCTGAGTTCCCGCCCCCGCGGGAGCTCGCAGGAGACATCACCACATGACGGTTACCGCAAACCAGGTACTGCGTCCGCGCGGTCCACAGATCGAGCGCCTCAACGGCAACCGCGCCAAGGTCGTGATCGAGCCGCTGGAGCGCGGCTTCGGCCACACCCTCGGCAACGCGTTGCGCCGCGTGCTGTTGTCGTCGATCCCGGGCTTCGCGATCACCGAAGTCGAGATCGACGGCGTGCTGCACGAGTACACCACGGTCGAGGGTCTGGAAGAGGACGTGCTGGAGGTGTTGCTCAACCTCAAGGACGTCGCCATCCGCATGCACACCGGCGAGTCTTCGACATTGTCGCTGAGCAAGCAGGGACCGGGCGTGATCACCGCGGCCGACATCAAGGCCGACCACAACGTCGAGATCCTCAACACCGAGCACGTGATCGCGCACCTGACCAAGGACACCGCGATCAACATGCGCCTGAAGATCGAGCGTGGCTACGGCTACCAGCCGGCGGCCGCGCGTCGTCGCCCGGACGAGGAAACCCGCGCCATCGGCCGCCTGATGCTGGACGCCAGCTTCTCGCCGGTCCGTCGCGTGGCGTATGCGGTGGAAGCCGCACGCGTCGAGCAGCGGACCGACCTTGACAAGCTGGTGCTGGACATCGAGACCAACGGCACGATCGACGCCGAGGAGGCCGTTCGCACCGCCGCCGATATCCTCACCGACCAGCTGTCGGTGTTCGGCGACTTCACCCATCGCGACCGCGGTGCGGCGAAGCCGGTCACCGGCGGGGTCGACCCGATCCTGCTGCGTCCGATCGACGACCTCGAACTGACCGTGCGCTCGGCCAACTGCCTCAAGGCCGAGAGCATCTACTACGTCGGCGACCTGATCCAGAAGACAGAAGTCGAGCTGCTCAAGACCCCGAACCTCGGCAAGAAATCACTCACCGAGATCAAGGAAGTGCTTGCCCAGCGCGGCCTCTCGCTCGGCATGAAGCTGGAAAACTGGCCGCCGGCCGGCATCGCCTCGCACGGAATGATGGGGTGAGCCCAAGCCGCTTGCGCGGCACTGCCGCGCGCTTGGGCGAACGCCCGGCGCGCGGCGCCGGGCCGGGGGCGCAATCGCGGCGACGCCGCGGCTTCGGCTCCTGCTTTCGTACTTGCAGCAAGTTCCAGTAGTTCACGGGCAAAGTTGCATCAGCAGCATGTTTTTCGCAGTACCAGCCGACGGGTCCGAAACCTGCGGCGCGCCGGTCACGGAAGGCCAGCCAGGACCATCCGCAGTCCGATCGATTCAACGCCATGACGGCGACAACGAAGTTCAACAGCTCCAGTATTTATCAGGAATCCAAGTCATGCGCCACCAGAAATCCGGACGTAAATTCAGCCGTACCAGTGCCCATCGCGATGCGATGTTCACCAACATGGCCTCGTCCCTGATCAAGCACGGCTTGATCCGTACCACCCTGCCCAAGGCCAAGGAGCTGCGCCGCGTCGCGGAGCCGTTGATCACCCTGGCCAAGAGCGACGGCGTGGCCAACCGCCGCCTCGCGTTCTCGCGCCTGCGTGACAAGGAAGCGGTCGGCACGCTGTTCGTCGAGCTCGGCCCGCGTTACCGCGAGCGTCCGGGCGGCTACCTGCGCATCCTCAAATGCGGTTTCCGCGCTGGCGACAATGCGCCGATGGCCTATGTCGAGTTGGTCGATCGTCCGCAGGCGGCCGCGGAGTAGTCCGCGGTCCGGCTGAGTGTCCGGCAGGTCATCGCCGGAGTCATCGCCGGAGATTGCAAAAGCCCCGGCCTGGCGCCGGGCTTTTTTTTTTGGGCGAGGATAACCCGCTGGCGGCAGCGCGTGCCTCACCGGTCGCGCTCCCGCGACGGAGCGGCATCAGCGTCCCGGGACTACCGCAGCACCGCGTTCACGCCGTAAGCTTGGCCCATGATCAGCCAACCCGTTCGCATCTCTTTCCGCAGCCAGTTCCTGCTCGGTTTTCTCGCCTGCGCCGGTCTGCTGGCGTATGCGGTGTATTCGCAGCTGCATGGCGGACTGGAGCCGTGCCCGCTGTGCATCTTCCAGCGGGTCGCATTTGCCGTCCTCGGCGTGGTGTTCCTGCTCGGCGCTATCCATTCGCCCCGGACCAGCGGCGGACGACGTGTCTATGGTGTGCTGGCGTTGCTGGTGTCGCTGGTCGGTGTCGCGATCGCCGGCAATCACGTGCGCCTGCAGCATCTGCCGCCGGACCAGGTGCCGATGTGCGGTCCGGGCCTGGAGTACATGCTCGAGGCCATGCCCATCACCGGCGTCATCCGGCGGGTGATGACCGGCTCGGGCGAATGCGCCAATGTCGACTGGACCTTCCTGGGCCTGTCGATGCCGCTGTGGAGCCTGTTGTGGTTCCTGGCGCTGGCGGCATGGGCGGGGTATGCCGCGTTTCGCCGCCGCTGAACATTCCGGATCGTCATGTCGGAAGCCGTTGCGGTCCGCCCAGGATGAGCCGATGATGGTTCGCTGCATCGCAACAATCGTCAGCCCGCCATGCCTGCATCCGACCGTACCCTCAGCGCCGTGACCCTGCCTAGTGAATGGAGCGCCTCGTCCTGGCGCAGCCGCACCGCGATGCAGCTGCCGCACTATCCGGATGCGGCCGAACTGGCATCGACCCTGGCCGAACTGCGCGCGCTGCCGCCGTTGGTGACGTCCTGGGAAATCCTTTCGCTCAAGCAGCAGTTGGCCGAGGCCCAGGAGGGCAAACGCTTCCTGCTGCAGGGCGGCGATTGCGCGGAGAGTTTCGATGCGTGCGCCTCGGAGGTGATCTCCAACCGGCTCAAGGTGCTGCTGCAGATGAGCCTGGTGCTGGTGCACGGGATGCGCAAGCCGGTGGTGCGGGTGGGCCGCTTTGCCGGGCAGTACGCCAAGCCGCGCTCGACCGACACCGAAACCATCGGCGGGGTCACGTTGCCCAGCTACCGCGGCGACATGGTCAATGCACCGGCGTTCACCGAAGCCGCGCGCCGGCCGGACCCGCGGCGCATGATCAAGGCGCACGCGCGTTCGGCGATGACCATGAACTTCGTGCGGGCGTTGATCGACGGCGGCTTTGCCGACCTGCACCACCCCGAGTACTGGAACCTCAGCTGGGTCGGGCATTCGCCGCTGGCCGACGAGTACCGGCGCATGGTCAACGCGATCGGCGATGCGGTGCATTTCATGGAGACGCTGTCGGGCGCGGAGGTGCACAACCTCAACCGGGTCGACTTCTACACCTCGCACGAGGCGCTGCTGCTGCCCTACGAAGAGTCGCTGACCCGGCAGGTGCCGCGGCACTGGGGCTGGTTCAACCTCAGCACCCATTTCCCCTGGATCGGCATGCGCACCGCCGCGGCCGACGGCGCTCATGCCGAGTACTTCCGCGGCATCCGCAACCCGATCGCGCTGAAGGTTGGCCCCTCGGTCACGCCCGAGCAACTGCTGCGGATCATCGACCTGCTCAACCCCGAGGACGAACCGGGCCGGCTGAGCTTCATCCACCGCATGGGTGCGGGCCACATCGCCGAAAAGCTGCCGCCGCTGCTCGAGGCGATCCGGCGCGACGGCCGCCGGGTGCTGTGGGTGTGCGACCCGATGCACGGCAACACCGAGGCGACCGCCAACGGCTACAAGACACGGCGCTTTGCCAACATCGGCAGCGAGCTGGAGCAGGCGTTCGACCTGCATGCCGCGGCCGGCACCCGGCTCGGTGGCGTGCACCTGGAGTTGACCGGCGAGGACGTCACCGAATGCCTCGGTGGGGCACGCGACCTGACCGAGGTCGATCTGGAGCGCGCCTACCAGTCGACTGTCGACCCGCGCCTCAATTACGAGCAGGCGCTCGAGGTGGCGATGCTGATCGTGCGCAAGCACACGCAGATTGCGTCGCCGACGTAGAGGCGGTGCAGAAGCGTTGTAGGAGCGGCTTTATGACCATGCGTGCCGATTCCAGATCGCGGCTAAAGCCGCTCCTACAAAAACACGTGCGACTACTCCAATTCGATCGTCGACAGGAACCGCGGCGGCTTTCGCGCTAGGGTGGCCTGCTCGAAGGCGTACGCCAGCTCGATCAGGCGCGGCTCGCTCCATGCGGGGCCCATGAACACGATGCCGACCGGCAAGCCGAAGCTCTCGCCCATCGGCACGGTGATGCTGGGGGTGCCCGCGACCGCGGCGACGCCATAGCCGGCGCCGGTGAAGTGGTCGCCGTTGACCGGGTCGATCAGCCACGCCGGCGAGGTCGCCGGTGCGATCAGCGCGTCCAGGTCCTGCGCCTGCAGTGCCGCCTCCAGCCCCTCTGGGCCCGCCAGCCGGCGCGCCTTCTCGCGTGCGTCGAGATAGGCCTCATCGTTCAGCGAGCCCTTGGCCTGCGCCATTTCGAACAACTCCTGGCCAAACAACGGCATCTCCTGCGCGGCGTTGCGCTGGTTGTACTCGATCAGTTCGGCCATCGTTTGCACCGGCGCGTCGCTTTCGGCCAGATATTGCTCCAAGCCGGCCTTGAACTCGTACAGCAACACCTCGAACTCGGCATTCCCCCATTGGCCCGCAGTCGGGATCCTGGCGTCGGTAACGACCGCGCCGGCGGCTTGGATCGCCGCGATCGCGTCTTCCATCGCCGCATCGACGTCGGGGTGATAGCCCATTGCGTCGCGCAGCACGCCGATGCGTGCGCCGCGCAGGCCGTCCTCATCGAGGTGCCGGCGGTAGTCGGGCATCTCGCGGTCCGCCCCCAAGGTCGCTGTGTCGGCTTCATCCGGACCGGCCATCGCCGCCAGCAGCAGCGCGGCATCGGCGACGCTGCGGGTCATCGGTCCCGCCGTGTCCTGGCTGCGCGAGATCGGGATGATGCCGTCGCGGCTGACCAGGCCCACCGTCGGCTTGATCGCCACCAGGCCGTTCACCGCCGCCGGGCAGATGATGCTGCCGTCGGTTTCGGTGCCGACACCCACTGCGGCGAGATTGGCCGACACCGCGCTGCCGGTGCCGGCACTGGAGCCGCAGGGGCTGCGATCCAGAGCGTAGGGGTTTCGGGTCTGGCCGCCGCGCCCGCTCCAGCCGGAGCTCGAGCGAGTCGAGCGGAAGTTGGCCCATTCACTGAGGTTGGTCTTGCCGAGGATCACCACGCCGGCCTCGCGCAACCGGCCGACCAGGAACGCATCGTCTTCCGGTCGGTGCTGAGCAAGCGCCAGTGAACCGGCGGAATTGACCATCGGCGTGGCGTCGATGTTGTCCTTGAGCAGCACCGGAATCCCGTGCATCGGGCCGCGCACGCGACCGGCCTCGCGCTCGGCATCGCGCGCGTCCGCTTCGGCAAGCGCGTCGGGGTTGGTCTCGATGACTGCGTTGAGCGTCGGCCCGGCATCGTCGATCGCGGCGATGCGTTCGAGGTAGGCCTCGGTCAAACGCCGGCTGCTGAGTTCGCCGCGGTCCATGCGCGCCTGCAGCTCGGCGATGTCCAGCTCGGCGAAGGCAAATTCGGCCGACGCAGCGGGAGCATCATCGTCGGGGTGGGGCGCATCGGCCGCGGGCGCAGGATTGCGGTCACAGGCGAGCAATCCGAAGGTCAGTGCTGCAAGGAGCAGAAAGCGCATGCGATTCCCCGTTCGCCAAGTGGCCGAGCGAGGATAGACGAATCGACCGCCACGCGGCTTGGCCGTAGGAGCGGCTTCAGCCGCGATCGGGCAGCCGGCGCGAGCGGCCATGCGTCCGATCGCGACTTACGTCGCTCCTACAGACGCTCAGGCCCCGCGCGCGGCGCGCTTGCGGTCGTTCTCGGTCCGCGCCTTCTTGCGCAGGCGGATCTGCTTGGGGGTGACCTCGACCAACTCGTCGTCGTCAATGAACTCAAGCGCCTGCTCCAGCGACAGCTTGATCGCTGGGATCAGGCCCTCGTCCTTGTCGGTGCCCGAAGCGCGGAAGTTGGTCAGCTGCTTGCCGCGCAGGGCATTGACGGTGAGGTCGTTGTCCTTGGAGTGGATGCCGACCAGTTGGCCCTCGTAGATTTCCTCGCCCGGCTCGACGAACAACCGCCCGCGTTCCTGCATTGCGATCTGTGCATACGCCGGGGAGGGGCCGGTGCCGTTGGAGATCATCACGCCATTCTGGCGCTGTCCGATCTCGCCCTCGGACTTCGGGCCGAAATGGTCGAACACGTGGAACAGCAGGCCGGTGCCCGCCGTGATCGTGCGGAACTCGGTCTGGAAACCGATCAGGCCACGCGCCGGGATGATGAACTCCAGGCGCACGCGGCCCTTGCCGTCGGGCTCCATGTTCTGCAGCTGCGCCTTGCGCTCGCCCAGGCGCCCCATCACGCCGCCCTGGAACTGCTCCTCCATGTCGACCACCAGTTGCTCGAACGGCTCCTGCATCACGCCGTCGATCATCTTGATGATGACTTCCGGTCGCGACACCGCCAGCTCGAAGCCTTCGCGGCGCATGTTCTCGATCAGGATCGACAGGTGTAGTTCGCCGCGGCCGCTGACCTTGAACTTGTCGGCATCGCCCGTGTCCTCGACCTTCAGCGCCACGTTGTGCTGGGTCTCGCGGGTCAGGCGGTCGCGCAACTGGCGCGAGGTCAGGAACTTGCCGCCGCTGCGGTCCTTGACCCCGGCGAACGGCGAGTCGTTGACCTGGAACGTCATCGAGATGGTCGGCTCGTCGACGGTCAGCACCGGCAGCTGCTCGACCGCCTCCGGCGAGCACAGCGTGTCGGAGATGCCGAGGTTCTCGATGCCGCTGAACGCGATGATGTCGCCGGCGCTGGCCTCCGCCACCTCGACCCGCTCCAGGCCCATGAAGCCGAGCACCTGCAGCACCTTGGCGTTGCGGGTCTTGCCGGCGCGGTCGATCACCGTGACCTGCTGGTTGGTCCTGATCTTGCCACGCTGGATGCGGCCGACGCCGATGATGCCGACGTAGTTGTTGTAGTCCAGCGAGGTCACGCGCATCTGGAACGGACCGTCGGGATCGACCGGAGGCGGCGACACGTGCTGGCAGATCGATTCAAACAGCGGAGTCATGTCGCCCTCGCGCACGCTCTCGTCCAGTCCGGCGTAACCCTGCAGGCCGGAGGCGTACACGGTGTGGAAGTCGAGCTGGTCGTCGGTCGCGCCAAGGCGGTCGAACAGGTCGAAGGTCTGGTCCAGCACCCAGCTGGCGCGCGCGCCGGGCCGGTCGACCTTGTTGATCACCACGATCGGCTTGAAGCCCATCGCGAACGCCTTCTGGGTGACGAAGCGGGTCTGCGGCATCGGGCCGTCCATCGCATCGACCAGGATCAGCACCGAGTCGACCATCGACAGCACGCGCTCGACCTCGCCGCCGAAGTCGGCGTGGCCCGGAGTGTCGACGATGTTGATCCGCCACTTCTCACCCTGCGGGTCGGTCCAGCGGATCGCGGTGTTCTTCGACAGGATCGTGATGCCACGTTCCTTTTCGATGTCGCCGCTGTCCATGACGCGGTCGGCCAGCACCGTGCGCTCGTCCAGCGTGCCGGACTGCTTGAGCAGCTGGTCGACCAGGGTGGTCTTGCCATGGTCGACGTGGGCGACGATGGCGATATTGCGCAGGCGTTCAACGGACAGGGATGCGGACATGCGGACAGGCCGGAGGACCGGCGCTCAAGCAGGAAGAAGCCGGCCATTATACCTGCGCGTGCCGCGGCCTGCCGGTCTTGGTGAATGGCTGCGGTATCCTTGCCAATCGCCCGTTCACCTGCAGAGCGGGCGCCGTGGTGCCATCCAGTTCGCCCCCACTTCAATTCGCCCAATCTTCCAAGGAGCAGGTAATGAGCCTGATTGCGACTTTCGACACCGACCGCGGGGTGATCCGCGTACAACTCGAGCCAGAGAAGGCGCCGCTGACCGTCGCCAACTTCGCCAACCTGGTCCAGCGCGGCTTCTACGACGGCCTCGCATTCCATCGCGTGATCAACGATTTCATGGTCCAGGGCGGCTGCCCGCAGGGCACCGGGACCGGCGGCCCGGGCTACCGCTTCGAGGACGAAGCCAAGAATGGTCTGAGTCACGAGCGTGGCGTGCTGTCGATGGCCAACGCCGGCCCCGGCACCAACGGCAGCCAGTTCTTCATCACCCACGTCGCGTGCCCGTGGCTGGACGGCAAGCACACGGTGTTCGGCAAAGTCACCGAAGGCATGGACGTGGTCGACAGCGTCAAGCAGGGCGACACCATGAAATCGGTCAAGCTCGAGGGCGATGTCGACGCGGCGCTCGCCGCCAAGGCCGACCGCGTCGCCGAGTGGAACAAGACGCTCGACGAGAACGCGCGCCCGTAACGCGATGGCCGGATCCGGCGGTACGCGGGTCCGGCTCCCCTTAGGAGCGGCTTCAGCCGCGAACGCATGTTCGCCAGCGCCGGTTTTCGATCGCGGCTGAAGCCGCTCCTACAGGTGGGGCAGGCCTCGAGAGACCGGCCGCAAACAATGGCCGTGTTACCATTTTCCGGCTCGATCCGGCCGCTGTTCAGCAACGCTCGCGGCCGCCCATGAACCCCCACGAGGTCACCGCGATGCCCCCCCAGCTCGCCCGGCGCATCGGTCGCGCCAAGCCCAGCGCGATCATGCAGATTGCCGAAAAGGCCAAGCGCCTCAAGGCCGAAGGCCGCGACATCATCAGCTTCTCGATCGGCGTGCCCAACTTTTTGCCCGGCGAACACGTCTACGAGGCCGCGCGGCAGGCGCTGGCCCATGACAGCGGCCAGTACGGCAGCAACCGCGGCAGCGACGCGATGCTCGATGCGTTCCTGGAGCACATCAGCAAGATCGGACTGACCGGCTACGGCCGGGTCAACCTCGCCACCGGCATCGGCGCCAAGCACGTGCTGTACAACCTGGCCGAGGCGCTGCTGGACGAGGGCGACACGATCGCGTTCCCGACCCCGTACTGGACCAGCTACCTGGACATCGCCGAGATCCTCGATGCCAAGGTCGAGCTGCTGCCGTGCCCGCCCGAGCAGGACTACAAACTGACCCCGGCGCAGCTCGACGCGGCGCTGGCGAAAAAGCCTCGGGTGTTCCTGTTCAACAACCCGTCCAACCCGACCGGCATGGTCTACGGCAGGGACGAGATCGACGCACTGGCTGATGTCATCGCGAAGTATCCGGACACCTGGATCATCACCGACGATATCTACAACCGCATGGTGTTCGACGGTGTCGGTTACCACAACTTCGTGCATGCGCGGCCCGAACTGCTCGACCGGGTGATCTTCGTTGACTCGCTGTCCAAGACCTATGGCATGCCGGGTTGGCGGGTCGGCTTCATGGCCGGCCCGGAGGTCGTCGCGCAGGCGGTGACCACGATGAACTCCAACCACATCACCAACCTGCCGGAGATCGTCAGCGCCGCCGCGGTCGCCGCGCTGTCCGGGCCGCAGGACGTGCCGACCGGGAAGTGCGCGGAGTTCCAGGCCAAGCGCGACCAGGTCATGGACGTGATGAACTCGATCCCGGGCGTGGTCTGTCCGCGTCCGCAGGGCGCGTTCTACGTGTTCCCCGACATCAGTGCCGCATTCGGCAAGACCCACGGCCCGAGCGGGTTGAAGGTCGGCAACGACGTCGAGTTCTGCAGCGCACTGCTGGAAGCCAAGGGCGTCGCCTGCGTACCGGGCTCGGCATTCGGCGAGCCGCGCAGCCTGCGCATCAGCTACACCTGCCCGACGCCGCAGCTGGCGCCGGGGATGCAGCGCTTTGCCGAGTTTTTTGCGGAACTGGCCTGACGGTAAAGGAGAAGAGGCGGGAATCGGGAGCAGGGAACACAGAATGGCAAGTCCTTCCCGCCTGAAATCGACGCCGCTTCTGCGACCGCGATACCCGCCATTCCCCTGTCCCCTTTTCCCCGTTCCCCGCTTCATTGGAGTTCCCCATGAAAACCCCCATCCGCGTTGCCGTCACCGGAGCTGCCGGCCAGATCGGCTATTCGCTGCTGTTCCGCATCGCCTCCGGCGAGATGCTCGGCAAGGACCAGCCGATGATCCTGCAGATGCTCGAGCTGCCGATGGACAAGGCCCAGGCCGCGCTCAAGGGCGTGATGATGGAACTGGAAGATTGCGCGTTCCCGCTGCTGGCCGGCATGGTCGGCACCGCCGACGCCGAGGTCGCGTTCAAGGACGCCGACATCGCCCTGCTGGTCGGCGCGCGTCCGCGCGGTCCCGGCATGGAGCGCAAGGACCTGCTGCTGGAAAACGCCAAGATCTTCACCGCCCAGGGCGCGGCGCTGAACAAGGTCGCCTCGCGCGAGGTCAAGGTGCTGGTGGTCGGCAACCCGGCCAACACCAACGCCTACATCGCGATGAAGTCAGCAAAGGATCTGAAGGCGGCCAACTTCACCGCCATGCTGCGCCTGGACCACAACCGCGCACTGTCGCAGCTGGCATCGAAAGCGGGCGTCGCCGTGGGCGACATCGAGAAGCTGATCGTGTGGGGCAACCATAGCCCGACCATGTATCCGGACTACCGCTTCGCCACGGTCAACGGCCAGTCGCTGAAAGACAAGATCGGTGACGCGAGCTGGAACAGCGACAGTTTCATCCCGCAGGTCGGCAAACGCGGCGCGGCGGTCATCGAAGCACGCGGCCTGTCCTCGGCGGCCTCGGCGGCCAATGCCGCGATCGACCACGTCCGCGACTGGGTACTGGGCAGCAACGGCAAGTGGGTGACGATGGGCGTGCCGTCCGATGGCAGCTACGACATCCCCGAGGGTGTGATCTACGGCGTCCCGGTGACTACCGAAAACGGCGAGTACACCCGCATCGAAGGCCTGGAGATCGACGCCTTCTCGCGCGAGCGGATGGACAAGACCCTGGCTGAACTTGAGGAAGAGCGCGCTGGGGTGGCGCACTTGCTGTAAGAAAGCGAAGGCGACTCCGGTCGCCTTCGTTGCGTAGGGCGGGTTTCAACCCGCCACCTTTCGCGGTCAGACATGGCGGGTTGAAACCCGCCCTACGAGGTACGCAATGTCACGAGAGTCCGCAGGCGTACGTTTCCGCGCCGCGATCGAACAGGAAGCCCCGCTGCAGGTCATGGGCGCGATCACCGCCTACGCCGGCCTGATGGCCAGGCGCGTCGGTTACAAGGCGCTGTACTTGTCCGGTGGTGGCGTCGCGGCCAACTCGCTGGGCATGCCCGACCTCGGCATCAGCACGATGGAAGACGTGCTCACCGACGCGCGCCGGATCGTCGATGCCACCGGGATGCCGTTGCTGGTCGACATCGATACCGGCTGGGGCGGCGCATTCAACATCGCGCGTACGATCAGATCTTTCGAGCGCGTCGGCGTGGCCGCGGTGCACATGGAGGACCAGGTCGGGCAGAAGCGCTGCGGCCACCGTCCCGGCAAGGAGGTGGTGCCGCGCGGCGAGATGGTCGACCGGGTCAAGACCGCGGTCGATGCGCGCGTTGATGCCGGCTTCGTGATCATGGCGCGTACCGACGCCGCGGCCGTCGAAGGGATCGATGCGGCGATCGAGCGCGCGGTGGCCTACGTCGAGGCCGGTGCCGACATGATCTTTCCCGAAGCGATGCGCTCACTGGAGGACTACCGCCGGTTCAAGCAGGCGGTGAAGGTACCGATCCTGGCCAACCTGACCGAATTCGGCTCGACCCCGTTCTTCACTACCGACGAGCTGCGCGAGGCCGGCGTCGACATCGCCCTGTACTGCTGTGGCGCCTACCGCGCGATGAACAAGGCAGCGCTGCACTTCTACGAGACGGTGCGGCGCGACGGCACGCAGAAGCACATCATCGACACCCTGCAGACCCGCGCGGAGCTGTATGACTTCCTCGGCTATCACGAGTACGAGGACAAGCTCGACGCGTTGTTTTCGGCCAAGGACGAGTGATTTTTCCTTCTCCCGCGTGCGGGAGGAGGTGACCGAAGGGCGGATGAGGGCACGCGCGACTTCAAGCTCGCACGACTGCCGATTCCCAACGCCCTCACCCCGCCCCTCTCCCACAAGCGGGAGAGGGGGTTCAGTGCAGAGAGGATTCGAGATGAGCGACACCACCAGCACCCTGCCCAAGCCGAAGAAATCCGTCGCGCTCAGTGGCACCGCCGCCGGCAATACCGCGCTGTGTACGGTCGGTCGCAGCGGCAATGACCTGCACTACCGCGGCTACGACATCCACGACCTGGCGACGAAGTCCTCGTTCGAGGAGGTCTCGCATCTGCTGGTGCACGGCGTGCTGCCGACGCAGCCGCAGCTCGACGCCTACAAGGCCAAGCTGCAGCGCCTGCGCGGGCTGCCGGCGATCGTGGCCGAGGCGCTCGAACTGGTGCCGGCCAATGCGCACCCGATGGACGTATTGCGCACCGGTTGCTCCGTGCTCGGCACGGTGCTGCCTGAGCGCGACGGCCACCCGGCGTCGGAGGCGCGCGACATCGCCGACAAACTGATCGCCAGCTTCGGCTCGATGCTGCTGTATTGGTGGCACTTCACCCGCAACGGCCGCCGCATAGACGTGGAGACCGACGACGACAACGTGGCCGCCCACTTCCTGCACCTGCTGCACGGCGAGCCGCCGAGCGCGCTGCACGCGCAGTCGCTGGACAAGTCGCTGGTGCTGTACGCCGAGCACGAGTTCAACGCCAGCACGTTCACCGCACGGGTGATCGCCGGCACCGGCTCGGACCTGCACTCGTGCCTGACCGGCGCGATCGGGTCATTGCGCGGGCCCAAGCATGGCGGCGCCAATGAGGTGGCGATGGACATCATCTCGCGTTACTCGTCGGCCGACGAAGCAGAAGCCGACATCCGCGCACGCATCGAGCGCAAGGAAATCATCATCGGCTTCGGCCATCCGGTCTATACGACCGGCGACCCGCGCAACCCGATCATCAAGGAGCTCTCGCGCAAGCTGTGCGATGACGCCGGCAACAAGCTGCTGTTCGATGTCAGCGAGCGCATCGAGACCCTGATGATGGACAGCAAGAAGATGTTCCCGAACCTTGATTGGTACAGCGCGTCGGCGTATCACATGATGGGCATACCGACGCCGATGTTCACCCCGTTGTTCGTGATTGCGCGCACCACCGGCTGGAGCGCGCATGTCATCGAGCAGCGCGAGGACGGCAAGATCATCCGCCCGAGCGCGAACTACACCGGGCCGGAGGATCGCGCGTACGTGCCAATCCAACAGCGCTGACGCGCAACGATGGCCTCGCTCTGGAGCCCGGGTGCAGCCGTCGCGGTGGCAACGCTGCTGAGCATTGCCGCGCTGGTGTTCGCGCATTTCGAAGGGCTCGCCGCGCTGGGGCGCCGCTATGGCGGCGCCTCGGCGGGGGCGGGCGACGAGCGCCGGATCATGAAGGTGGTCTTCGGCCTGCTCACGCTGCATGCGCTGGAGATCGCGCTGGTGGGCCTGGTGTACTGGGGGCTGCTGATGATTCCCGGCACCGGAACCATCGTGGGCATGGTCTCGATGAGCCTTGCGGACTCGATCTACTTCTCATCGGTGACCTACACCACGGTCGGGTTCGGCGAGCTGTCGCCCGATGGACCGATCCGGCTGCTGGCCGGGGCCGAGGCGTTGACCGGCTTCGTGCTGCTCACCTGGTCGGCTTCGTTCACCTACCGGCAGATGTCCAGGCAGAACAGCGACGTCGGTTAGGGGGAAGGGCCTTGATGAAAAAGCCGCACATCGTGCGGCTTTTTTCTTGCGGCGGATCGGATCCCACGGATCAAGTGCCGCTGCGCCCTGGCTTCAGGACCCGCGTGGCTTCAGCGACTGCACGCGCAGGAAGGTGTGGTCGCCGATCGTGGCGACCTGGTAGGAGTTGCGCCAGCTCGGGAAGGCGATCGCGTGCGCGAGGAAGTGGCTGGCGCCGGGGACGATCTCGTTGCGTTCGCCGACGGGCAGCGCCCAGTTGCGCTCGGCCTCCAGCGCGATCGTCACCGACTCGGCCCAGGCCTCGGTGTTGGTCAGGCGGGTGTTGGGCGAGACGATCGTCGGGGCGAACTGCGCGCGCGCGGTGACCACCGAACAGACGCTGTCGCCCCACAGTCCGCTGTCACGGCGGCGCAGCGCGACCTCGGCGACTGCCTGCTGGCCCTGGACCGACTGGTCGCGGGCTTCCAGGTACAAGGTCGTGCTCAGGCACAACGAATCGGCGGCGGGTGGTGGCAGTACCGAGGCCAACCAGAGGATCCAGGCCAGTTTCATGTCGAACTCCTTGCTCCGGGTACACGTCCTCGAGCTGGTCGAGGACTCGCATTGCCCTCTCCCGTGCCGCAGGGGCGGGCAAGGGCGGGGGCGGGCCGGGCCGCACTTCAGCGGCCTTCTCCTGGTAGAGACGGCTACTGCGGCGCAAACCGGCATGGCGTACTGGGGAGGGCGGCGAGCTCTATGGCGCGCTTTGCCCCTTCACCGGATCCGCGCAGAGGGCGCGGGCGGCGTGGGTGCCGCCATCGGGGGCGGCTGAAAAGTTGCGGCACGGTACCCGCCGGTAGATAAACGTCAGGTGAATGTCTGGTTCAAGCTGTGCTCAGGATGCGGGTTTTTGTGCTCCGGATCTGCTGAGCAAGTCGCTCCAGCCCAAGCGCCGGCGTCGCTTGGGAGCCGCGGAGCTCCGGTTCCCAAGGTCACAGTGCCGCCGCGATCCGGCTGCCCTGCGCGATGGCGCGCTTGGCGTCGAGCTCGGCGGCGATATCGGCGCCGCCGATCACGTGGAACGACCGTCCAGCTGCCTCCAGCTCTGCAGCCAGCGGCCGGTATGGCTCCTGACCGGCACAGGTCACCACGTGGTCGGCCGGGAGCGTCTGCAACGTGCCGTCGATGCGGACATGCAGGCCGGCGGCGTCGACGCCGAGATATTCGACTCCGCCAAGCATGCGCACGCCGCGGGCCTTCAGCGCGGCGCGGTGCACCCAGCCGGTGGTCTTGCTTAGACGGGCGCCGAGTTTGCCGGGGCTGCGCTGCAGCAGCCAGACCTCGCGCGCGGGGGGCTCCGGGCCGGGATACGCGGGGCGGACCGGCGCGCGCGGCGTCGGCGCCAGTCCGCCGCGGTTCTCGCCGTAGCCCAGGTCCACGCCCCATTCGGCGTGCCAGCGCTCGGCATCCAGCGCGGACGAGGGGCCTTCGTGCACCAGGAACCCGGCGACGTCAAAGCCGATGCCGCCGGCGCCGATGATCGCCACCCTGCGGCCCGGCACCACGCGCCCGGTCAGTACGTCGAGGTAGCTGACCACCTTGGGGTGGCGCGCGCCGGGAAATCCGACCTGGCGCGGGCGGATGCCGCTTGCGAGCACCACCTCGTCGAATCCGGCCAGCGCGGCCGCATCGGCTCGCGTGTCCAGCCGCAGCTCGATGCCGGTGAGCTCGATCTGCCGCCGGAAATAGCGCAGCGTCTCGTGGAACTCCTCCTTGCCGGGGATGCGCTTGGCCAGATTGAACTGGCCGCCGATCTCGTGGTTCGTCTCGAACAGGGTCACCCGATGGCCGCGTCCGGCGGCGACGGTTGCGGCGGCCAGCCCGGCCGGACCGGCGCCGACCACGGCGATGGTCTTGGGCACCGCGGCCGGCAGGTAGTTCAGCTCGGTCTCGTGGCAGGCGCGCGGGTTGACCAGGCAACTCGCGGTCCTGTTCTGGAACACGTGGTCCAGGCAGGCCTGGTTGCAGGCGATGCAGGTGTTGATCTCGTCGCCGCGGGCATCGCGCGCCTTGGCGACCCAGGCCGGATCGGCGAGCAGCGGGCGTGCCATCGAGACCATGTCGGCCTGGCCGGCGGCGAGGAGGCGCTCGGCGACTTCGGGCGTGTTGATCCGGTTGGTGGCGATCAATGGCAGCCCGACCTCCGGCTTGAGCCGCGCGGTGATGCCGGCGAACGCAGCGCGCGGCACCGAGGTGACGATGGTCGGGATGCGCGCCTCGTGCCAGCCGATGCCGGTGTTGATCAGGGTCGCGCCCGCGGCCTCGACCGCGCGGGCCTGCTGCACCACTTCGTCCCAGCTCAGCCCGCCCTCGACCAGGTCGATCATCGACAGCCGGTAGATCAGGATGAAATCCGGCCCGCAGGCCTGGCGGATGCGGCGCACGATCTCGACCGCGAAACGCCTGCGCCGCGCCGCGTCGCCGCCGAATGCGTCGTCGCGCCGGTTGGTCCGTGGCGCGGTGAACTGGTTGAGCAGGTAACCCTCCGAGCCCATCACCTCGACGCCGTCGTAGCCGGCCTCCCGCGCCAGCTGCGCGGTGCGTACGAAGGCGTCGATCTGTCGCTCCACCCCGCGTGCGCTCAGCGCCCGCGGTGTGAACGGGTTGATCGGCGCCTTCAGCCGCGAGGGCGCGACCTGCAGCGGCTGATAGCCATAGCGACCGGCGTGCAGGATCTGCAGGCAGATGCGGCTGCCGTGCGCGTGGACCGCCCCGGTCACCTGGCGATGTTTGCGGGCTTCCCACGACCAGCTGAGCTTGCCGCCGAACGGCTTGAGCCAGCCGCTGATGTTCGGCGCGAAGCCGCCGGTGACCATCAGCCCGACGCCGCCGGCTGCGCGTTCGGCGAAGTACGCCGCCAGTCGCGGGAAATCGCGCGCCCGATCCTCCAGTCCGGTGTGCATCGAACCCATCAGGACCCGGTTGGGCAGCGTGCAGAAACCCAGATCGAGCGGGGCGAACAGCTGCGGGTACAGGGAATGATGCAGTGGATGATCGGCAGCGGTCATGAAAGTACGCGGGCGTATGGAGGCGCCACGATGCCGCCAAAGCGGCGGAGGGACAAGCGCAGGGATCCTGACGGACCTTCAGTAAGGGCCGGGCGCTTGTCTCCTGCCCCTCGAGGGGCAGGGCTTATAAACCCCTGTGATCCGACCGGCGTCAGTCGAACGCAAACGCGTCCAGCGCCAGCGAACCCATCTGGTGCGAACGGTGGATCGTGCGCATCGCCGCCGACTCGCCGGCCGCGCCGAGCGCGACGAACAGCGGCATCAGGTGTTCGACGGTCGGGTGCGCGCGTTGCGCGTGCGGCGCGCGTGCTGCCAATCGAGCAGGGCAGGCAGATCGTCACCCGCCAGCGCCCGGTGCATCCACTCACTGAATTCGAGCGCCCAGGGCGACAGCGGCACATCGTGCGCGTGCCAGTCGAGGTCGCCGAGGTTGTGCACGAAGCCGCCAGACCCGATCACCAGCACGCCGTCGGCGCGCAGCGGCGCCAGCGCCCGGCCGATCGCGTAGTGCGCGGCGGCATCGCCATGCGGCATTACCGACAGCGGCACCACTGGTATGTCGGCCTGCGGGTACATCCGCCGCAACGGCACCCAGACCCCGTGATCGATGCCGTCTCCCTGGCGGATCTGCGGCGACAGCCCGGCATCGCTCAGCAGGCCGCTAATGCGCTGCGCCAGGTCGGGTGCGCCCGGCACCGGGTAGCGGATGTCGTAAAGCGGTGGCGGGAAGCCGCGAAAATCGTGCACGGTCCGCGGCGTCGGGTCCGCGCCAAGCGTCGGGCGGTCGGCGGTGAAATGCGCCGAGGCCACGAGCACCGCCTTGGGCCGCGGCAGCTCCCCGCCCAACTGGTCGAGGAAGCGACCGGCGGGCGAGTCCTCCACCGCGAGCATCGGCGAGCCGTGGGACAGGAACAGCGTGGGCAGGTGGGCGGGGGTATCCATGGCGGAAAGATGGCGTCGAGCGCGGATGCTTCAAATGTCTGCGGACGGGACGCTGCGTCCGTTCGGCTCAGTCAGGCAGCCGGGCACGCCCGAGCTGGCTGCTGTCGGTGCCGAACCACAGGCTTCGGTGGCCGGAGCGTACCCTCGAACTCCGAGCCATGGCGTGACCGTAGTGCCGACTGCAAGGTCCGCTGCGCTGCAGGGATGCTCGAAGGATTGGACGCCGGGGGTTTGAAATTCGCAGCGCGCTGCGGCGCGCTGGAGGGCAAGGTTGGTCAGTTGTCTCGCGGCGCGGCAAAATGGGCGGCTTCCCCCCACACCGGAATCCCGCATGAGCCAGCACGACGCCAGCGCAGGTAACGCCATCGCCCATAACAGCCGCTCCACCGTCCGGCCCCGGCCGGACCAGCCGATGCTGGACATCGCCGACTACGTCGCCGACTACCGCATCGACTCCAAGGAGGCCTTCGACACCGCACGCTACATGCTGCTCGATTCGCTGGCGTGCGCGGCGATGGCGATGGACCATCCCGAATGCGTCAAGCACCTCGGGCCACTGGTGGAGGGTGCGGACATGTCCGGTGGCGCGCGCGTGCCGTACACCTCCTACGAGCTCGATCCGGCGCAGGCCGCCTACAACCTCGGTGTGCAGATCCGCTGGCTGGACTTCAACGACACCTGGCTCGCCGCGGAATGGGGCCACCCGTCCGACAATCTCGGCGCGATCCTGGCCGTCGCCGATTACCTGGGGCGCAAGACCGAAGCCGAAGGCGGCAAGCCGCTGAGCGTGCGCGACGTGCTTGGCTACGCGATCAAGGCGCATGAGATCCAGGGCGGCTACGCGCTGCTGAACTCGTTCAACCGGGTCGGCCTGGACCACGTGATCCTGGTGCGCCTTGCATCCACCGCGGTGACCACGCAGATGCTTGGCGGCGACAAGGAAGCGATCTGGACCGCCGTGTCGCACAGCTGGATCGACAACGGCGTGCTGCGCACCTATCGCCATGCACCCAACACCGGACCGCGCAAGAGCTGGGCCGCCGGCGATGCTTGCCGTCGGGCCGTCACCCATGCCTTGAACGCAGTCAAGGGCGTGGTCGGCTATCCGAGCGCGCTGAGCGTGCCGACCTGGGGCTTCTACGACATCGCGTTCAACGGCAAGTCGTTCCAGTTCGAGCGGCCGTTCACCAGCTACGTGATGGAGAACGTCCTGTTCAAGATCAGCTTCCCGGCCGAGTTCCACGCCCAGACCGCGGTGGAGTGCGCGATGAAGCTGCACGAGCAGGTCCGCGACCGGCTCGAGGACATCGAGCGCGTCGAGTTGCAGACCCAGGAAGCCGGTGTGCGCATCATCGACAAGACCGGCCCGCTGTCCAACTACGCCGATCGCGACCACTGCCTGCAGTACATGGTCGCCGTGCCGCTGATCTTCGGCCGGCTCACCGCCGGGGACTACACCGACGCGGTCGCCGGCGATGCGCGCATCGATGCGTTGCGCGGCAAGATGACAGTGTCCGAGAACGAGCAGTTCACCCGCGACTACTTCGATCCCGACAAGCGTTACATCGGCAACTCGGTGCAGGTGTTCTTCAACGATGGCAGCTCGACCGACAAGGTCTCGATCGATTACCCGATCGGCCACCGCAAGCGCCGCGAAGAGGGCATCCCGGTGCTGATGGCGAAGTTCGAAAAGGCCATCCGCGCCAAGCTCCCCGAGGCGCAGGCAGAGCGCCTGCTGGCGCTGTCGGCCGAGCCGGAGCGGCTCGAGGCGATGCCGATCACCGAGTTGCTCGGTCTGTTCAAGGTCTGAGCGCTGTTGGACGGGCGGTCCCGCGAGGCGCGGCACCCATTTTATCGTCGGGTGAAAAGTTAACACCGCTTTCACATCGGCAAACCTACGCTGCGCGGCGATGGCGTCGCATGCGTGCGGCCGTCCGACGGCAGAGAAATTCGCAGACGCGGTTTCCCCACATTGAATGCAGGAGCACCCAAAATGAAAAAGAAACTCCTCTGCGCCGCCCTGCTTGGCGGTTTGAGCCTGGCGGGAACGGCCGGCGCGCAAGAATTCGACGACCGCTGGTACCTGACCGGTTCCACCGGCTTCAACCTGCAGGCCAGCGAGCGCGGCACCGACGACGCGCCGCTGTTCGCGGTGGGCCTGGGCCGATACATCAGCCCGACGTGGTCGTTCGACGTCGAGTTGAACCACCAGAACCCGAGCCTCGAGTCGGACAAGGACCTGAACTGGAGCCAGTACGGGGTCTCGCTGGACCTGCGCCGCCACTTCCTCACCGAGGGCCGCGGTTGGAACCCGTACGGCCTGGTCGGCCTGGGCTACCAGCGCGCCGAGGAAGAGTTCGACAACTTCCCGAGCCCGGACTCCCCGGGCGAGCGTGAAAGCGGCAACCTGGCGGCCAAGATCGGTGTCGGCATGCAGTCGAACATGGGCCGCGTCGGCGTCCGCACCGAACTGACCTACCGCGCCGATTTCGACGGCGAGAGCGTCAATGCGCCGGACGACGACTGGTTCGGCGACCTGCTCGCCACCGTCGGTCTCGTGATCCCGCTGGGTCCGGAGCCGGCGCCGCCGGCCCCGCCGCCGCCGCCGCCGCCGGCTCCACCGAGCTGCGCCGATCTGGATGACGACGGTGACGGCGTCAACAACTGCGACGACCGCTGCCCGGATTCGCAGGCCGGCCAGACCATCGGTCCGGACGGTTGCCCGGTGCCGGTCTCGATCGACCTGAAGGGCGTCAACTTCGACTTCGATCGTTCGCAGCTGCGCCCGGACGCGGTGGCAATCTTGGGCGAGGCGGTGCAGATCCTGCAGCGTTACCAGGAGTTGCGCGTCGAAGTCGCCGGTCACACCGATCTGTGCGGTACCGACACCTATAACCAAGGCCTGTCGGAGCGCCGTGCGTCGGCGGTGTACGAGTTCCTGACCAGCAACGGCATTGACGCCTCGCGCATGAGCGGCCCCACCGGCTACGGCGAGAGCCGTCCGCTCGAGCCGACCCCGCAGACCATGCCGGAGTGCCGCAGCGAGACCAATCGCCGCACCGAATTGAACGTCCAGAACTGAGCGACATCGCCGGTGGGCTCTTCGGAGCCGCCGCCGCACCCGAAGCCCGGCCTCGTGCCGGGCTTCGACTTGCGCGGAAGGCATGTTCGCGGGCCGCGTTAAGGTGTATTAACAAGACCGGGTGACGGTGTATGATCGCCCCGCCAGTGACCGCGCGCCGGCCGATCCGTGCTGAACGTGTCCCCTGCCGGATTGCGCCGTCAATCAATTTCCCTTGGATCAACTGTCCAACCGTTCCAATCGTTTAACTGAAGGAGTCCGTACATGAAGATTCGCTTGTTGAGCACCGCGTTGCTCGCGGGTCTGGCCTTTTCGCACGCGGCCGGCGCGCAAGAATTCGACGATCGCTGGTACCTGACCGGTTCCACCGGCTTCAACCTGCAGGCCAGCGAGCGCGGCACCGACGACGCGCCGCTGTTCGCGGTGGGCCTGGGCCGATACATCAGCCCGACGTGGTCGTTCGACGTCGAGTTGAACCACCAGAACCCGAGCCTCGAGTCGGACAAGGACCTGAACTGGAGCCAGTACGGGGTCTCGCTGGACCTGCGTCGCCACTTCCTCACCGAGGGCCGCGGTTGGAACCCGTACGGCCTGTTCGGCCTGGGCTACCAGCGCGCCGAGGAAGAGTTCGACAACTTCCCGAGCCCGGACTCCCCGGGCGAGCGTGAAAGCGGCAACCTGGCGGCCAAGATCGGTGTCGGCATGCAGTCGAACATGGGCCGCGTCGGCGTCCGCACCGAACTGACCTACCGCGCCGATTTCGACGGCGAGAGCGTCAATGCGCCGGACGACGACTGGTTCGGCGACCTGCTCGCCACCATCGGGCTCGTGATCCCGCTGGGTCCGGAACCGGCGCCGCCGGCCCCGCCGCCGCCGCCGCCGCCGGCTCCACCGAGCTGCGCCGATCTGGATGACGACGGTGACGGCGTCAACAACTGCGATGACCGCTGCCCGGATTCGCAGGCCGGTCAGACCATCGGTCCGGACGGTTGCCCGGTGCCGGTCTCGATCGACCTGAAGGGCGTCAATTTCGACTTCGACCGCTCCGAGCTGCGTCCCGACGCGGTGGCGATCCTGGGCGAGGCGGCGCAGATCCTGCAGCGTTACCCGGAGTTGCGCGTCGAAGTGGCCGGCCACACCGACTCCAAGGGCACCGACGAGTACAACCAGGCCCTGTCGGAGCGTCGTGCGACCGCGGTCTACGAGTACCTGACCAGCAACGGCATCGATGCCTCGCGCCTGGAAGGCCCGATCGGCTACGGCGAGAGCCGCCCGATCGCGCCGAACACCAACGAGGACGGCTCGGACAACCCCGAGGGTCGTGCGCGCAACCGCCGCACCGAGCTGAACGTCGAGAACTAGGCCGCATCCGGGGACTCTCCGGAGTCGCCAAGGCAGTACCCCGAAGCCCGGCCTCGTGCCGGGCTTCGTCGTATCGGCTCGAGAGTACCGAGCACATTGCCGGTCTTCATCCGTCGCTCCCCGGGTGGCCCCATATACTGCGCGACGCTTCCAACAGGATCGGGGACCATGGCTTTGATCAACAAGTTCGCGGTTGCGTCGAGCGTGCTGCTGTTTGTTTCGGGGGCATGTTCGGCCGCGCCCTTGACCCAGAGCCCGCCGCCGGCCACCGAGACCAGCGGCACCGCCAGCAGCGGTGAACAGGCCGACGCGCAACCAGCCGAGCGATCGGCCGAGCAATCCGCAACCGCACCGGACGCGCCAGCGCAGCAGCCTCCGGGGACGGATCTACCGGCGGATCAGGCGACTGCCGCTCAGGCACCGGCATCGCTGCCCGGGCAGGCTGCAACCTCCGCCGCACCCGACCAGGCTCCGGCGGCTCCGCCCGGACAGGCAGGCGCGGATCCCTCGGTGAGCGATCCATCGACCTATGTGCCGCAGACCGAGCACGACAACACGCCGTGGCGCTTCAACATGCAGCAGGACGGCAAGAGCATGTCCGCGGACGCCTTCGAGGCATGGATGAAACAGCGCGGGGTACGGGTGGCGACCGGAAGGCCCGCCACGCCGCTGGCGCAGAACTGCCCCACACCAGAGGGCGACAAGGGCGACAGCGACGGCGACCGCATCATCAACTGCCTCGACCAGTGCCCGGACTCGACCGCCGGACAGACCATCGGGCCGGACGGCTGTCCGGTGCCGGTGTCGATCGACCTGGAGGGCGTGACCTTCGGCTACGACCAGGCGACCCTGGGCGCGGATGCCAGGTCGGTGCTGGACGAGGCGGTGGCGATCCTGCTGCGGTATCGGACCCTCACCGTCGAGGTGGCCGGCCACACCGACTCCACCGGCGACGCGGCGTACAACCAGCGCTTGTCGGAACGCCGGGCCCGGGCCGTCTACGACTATCTCGTCGAGAAAGGCATCGGCGAGGCTCGCCTGATCGGACCGGTCGGCTTCGGCGAGACTCGTCCGCTGGTCCCGAACCAGAAGCCCGACGGCTCGGACGATCCGCAGGGCCGTGCCGAAAACCGCCGCACGGAGCTGAACATCCAGAACTGAGCCGGGGCGTGGTCAAAACGTCCCGTGGTTGCCGGCGTCCGCGCCGCGCCGCGCCGGACGTCGGGCTTCTCGCGCTCCGGCGCCGCTGGGCCGATATCCTCGCGGTGCGCTCGGCACTCTGGCACCGTCTGGCGATGAACCCACTCAAGCCGAAGGGCCTTATGCGGAACACGCCCGTGCGAAACAGTCCCACGCGTCAGGGCCTGGCCCGCACCTTGTCCAAGCTCGGGGTCTGCTCGCGCAGCGAGGCGGCGCGCTGGATCCTGGCCGGGCGGGTGGCGGTCGATGGCCGGGTGGAGCGCGACCCGGAGCATCCGATCGTGCGCAACCAGCACCGGATCGCGGTCGACGGCCAGCCGCTCGACGCCACGCCGCGCGTCTATCTGGCGCTCAACAAGCCGCGCGGTCTGGTCACCAGTACCCGCGATGAGCGCGGCCGCGACACCGTGTATCGCTGCCTGGACGGCGCGGGGTTGCCGTGGCTGGCGCCGGTCGGCCGGCTCGACAAGGCCAGCGAAGGGCTGCTGTTGCTGAGCAACGACCCGGAGTGGGCGGCACGTGTCACCGATCCCGGGCACGGGCCGGACAAGACCTATCACGTCCAGGTCGACACCCTCCCGGACGCCGCCCTGCTGGCGGCGCTGGTGGGAGGCGTCACCGATGCCGGTGCGGATGCCGGCGAGCGCCTGCATGCGAAATCGGCCGTGCTGCTGCGCGCTGGAGAGAAGAACGCGTGGCTGGAGATCGTGCTCGATGAAGGCCGCAACCGGCAGATCCGCCGCTTGCTGGCGGCATTCGACATCGCCGTGCTGCGGCTGATCCGCGTCGCAATCGGCAACCTGGCGCTGGGCGCACTCGGCAAAGGCCAGTGGCGCGAGCTCAGCGCCGCGGAATCCAGCGACCTGGCGCCCCCAGCGGGTCCCTAGTAGACCACCTGTAGGAGCGGCTTCAGCCGCGCGCTTTTCCCGCTCGATCGCAGTGAACACCGATCACCGGGTGGCTGCGCAATCGCCACCGTGCGACAGCAGCGGCCAAACAACCGGTTTTCGGCTGAAGCCGCTCCGACAGGCGCAGGCAGCACCGGGGTGATCACCCATCCGCCCATCGAGGTACGACGCGCCAGGCCCGAGTGTTGCGGACTGTGCGCGCGCGCACCAATTGAAGCGCCCGCGTGTCCGTCCGGTCTCCTAAACTCAAGTGCGCTTTCGTTGGGGAGAACGCGACATGGGGAAGACACAGAAGGGGAGCACGGAGATGGGGACGAGAGAGATGGGGAAGAGAGAGATGGGGAAGAGAGCGAGGATCAGGACGGTCCTCGTCGTCTCGCTGCTGTCGTCGATGTTCATGGCCACTGCAATCGCGGCCAAGGAGAAGGACAGCGTCGCCGAGGCGGTCGCGGAGGCCGCCAGCTACAAGCCCAAGACCGAGCACGACAACACGCCGTGGCGCTTCGACATGGAGCAGGACGGCAAGCGCATGACCGCCGAGCAGTTCGATGCGTGGATGAAGGCCCGCGGCGTGCGCGTGGCCACCGGCAAACCCGCGGCCGCACCCGGAGCGGCCGCGGCGGGAGTCGCCAGCAAGTAGGATCGTGAGCGGCGGCGCCCCAGTGGGGGGGGGGGCGTCGCTGCCGCCTGGTGAGCCGGCGGTTCGGCGTCAGGTTTTCAGCACGCCCAATTCGTCCCCGATCTTGACGAACGCGGCGATCGCGCGATCCAGTTGTTCGCGGGTATGCGCGGCCGACAGCTGCGTGCGGATGCGCGCCTGGCCCTGCGGCACCACCGGGAAAAAGAAGCCGACCGCGTAGATGCCCTCTTCGAGCAGGCGCGCGGCGAACTTCTGCGCGAGCGGCGCGTCGTACAGCATCACCGGCGCGATCGGATGGTCGCCGGGCCGCAGGTCGAAGCCGGCGGCGGTCATGCGCTCGCGGAAATACGCGGTGTTCTCGACCAGGCGCTGGCGCAGCTCGCCGGCGGCCGACAACATCTCGAAGGCTTTGATGCCGGCGGCGACCACGTGCGGCGGCAGCGAGTTGGAAAACAGGTACGGGCGCGAGCGCTGGCGCAGCAGTTCGATGACTTCCCGGCGAGCGGTGGTGAAGCCGCCGACCGCGCCGCCCATGGCTTTGCCCAGGGTGCCGGTGAAGATATCGATTTTGTCCATCACGCCCTTGACCTCGGCCGAGCCGCGCCCGGTCGCGCCGATGAATCCGGTGGCGTGGCAGTCGTCGATGTGTACCAGCGCGTTGTACTTGCGGGCCAGTGCGGTGATCTGGTCGAGCGGGGCGACGAAGCCGTCCATCGAGAACACGCCGTCGGTGGTGATCAGCTTGGTCCTGCTGCCGGCCGCGTCGGCCGCTTGCAACTGCGCCTCCAGGTCGGCCATGTCGCAGTTGGCATAGCGGAAACGCTTGGCCTTGCACAGGCGTACGCCGTCGATGATCGAGGCGTGGTTGAGCGTGTCGCTGATGATCGCGTCTTCGGGGCCGAGCAGCGGCTCGAACAGACCGCCGTTGGCATCGAAGCAGGCGGCATAGAGGATCGTGTCCTCGGTGCCGAAGAACTCCGCGATGGTCCGCTCGAGTTGCTTGTGCAGGTCCTGGGTGCCGCAGATGAAGCGCACCGACGCCATGCCGAAGCCGTGGGTGTCGAGCGCACCCCGGGCAGCGGCGATGATGTCGGGATGATCGGCCAGGCCGAGATAGTTGTTGGCGCAGAAATTCAGCACCGTGCGCCCGTCCTCGAGCGTGATCTCGGCCGATTGCGGACTGGTGATGATGCGCTCGGCCTTGAACAGGCCATTCTCGCGGATGGTGTCGAGTTCGGCGGCGTAGTGATCGGTCAGCGACATGGGTGCCCCGCTTTTTGTAGGAGCGGCTTCAGCCGCGAAGGGATCCCGGTTCTCGTATCGCGGCTGAAGCCGCTCCTACAAAAGCCCGAGGACTATGCGCTTCGGTCAGTTCCAGCTCAGCACGATCTTGCCGGCCTTGCCCGCCTCCATCAGGTCGAAGCCCTGCTGGAATTCGTCGACCGGCAACTGGTGGGTCAGCACCTTGCCGAGCGGGAAACCGCCCAGCACCAGCTGGGTCATCTTGTACCAGGTCTCGTACATGCGCCGGCCGTAGATGCCCTGCACGGTCAGCCCCTTGAAGATGATGCGGTCCCAGTCGATGCCGGCGCCCTTGGGCAGCAGCCCGAGCAGCGCGACCTTGCCGCCGTGGTACATGCAGTCGAGCATGTCGTTGAACGCGCGTGGGTTGCCGCTCATCTCCAGGCCGACGTCGAAGCCTTCCATGTGCAGGTCGTTCATCACCTCCTTGATCGAGGTGTTGGCGACGTTGACCACACGGGTCGCGCCCATGTCGGCGGCGAGCTTGAGCCGGTAGTCGTTGACGTCGGTGACCACCACGTTGCGCGCGCCGATGTGCTTGCAGATGCCGGCGGCGATGATCCCGATCGGCCCGGCGCCGGTGATCAGCACGTCCTCGCCGACCACGTCGAACTCCAGCGCGCAATGCGCGGCATTGCCGTAGGGATCGAAGAACGCGGCCAGCTCGCTGGGGATCTGGTCCGGGATCGGCCACAGGTTGGTCGCCGGCATCACCATGTACTCGGCGAACGCGCCGTTGCGGTTCACTCCGATGCCGACCGTGTAGGGGCACAGGTGCTGGCGCCCGGCGCGGCAGTTGCGGCAGTGGCCGCAGACGATGTGACCCTCGGCGGAAACGCGCTGGCCGAGCTTGTAGCCGGTGACACCGGAGCCGAGTTCGGCGACGCGGCCGACGAACTCATGGCCGATCACCAGCCCCGGCTGGATGGTGCGCTGGCTCCACTCGTCCCACAGGTAGATGTGCAGGTCGGTGCCGCAGATGGCGGTCTTTTCCAGCTTGATCAGCACCTCGTTGGGGCCCGGCGTCGGCACCGGCACCTGCTCCATCCAGATGCCCTTGCCGGCTTCGCGCTTGACCAGCGCCTTCATTGTCTGCGTCATGGAACCTGTGCCCCTGGCTGCCGCGCGGTCGCGCGGAAAGAAGCGTCGATTATACGCGGCGACCGTGAGCGGGCCGGGACGGCGCGGGTAAGCATCGCGACTGGCAGACACCGGCCTTTCCCGGACACCGGCGCCCAACACCGCCATGGCCGCAGCCCCGCCCACCGGCTAGACTCGCCCGGTTGAAACCGCCGCCAGGAGTAGTGCATGCGTCAGACAGTAGTAGCCGCCGCGATTGCGGCAATGGGGCTCAGCGGCGCCGCGATCGGCGCCGAGGGCATGTGGGTGCCGCAACAATTGCCGGAGATCGCCGGGCCGCTGAAGCAGGCCGGGCTGGAACTCGATCCGCGCCAGCTGGCCGACCTCACCGGTGACCCGATGGGCGCGGTGGTTTCGCTGGGCGGCTGCACCGCCAGCTTCGTCTCGCCGCAGGGACTGGTGGTGACCAACCACCATTGCGCCTACGGCGCGATCCAGCTCAACTCCACCCCGGAGAACAACCTGATCGACACCGGCTTCAATGCCGTGAGTCTCGAGCAGGAGCTCTCGGCCGGCCCCAACGCGCGCGTCTACGCGCTGGACTCGATCCAGGACGTGACTGAGCAGGTCAACGCCGTCGTGGCCGCCGCGCCCGATGCGCTCGCGCGCACCCAGGCGCTGGAGACCATCGAGAAGCAGCTCATTGCCGATTGCGAGGCCGAAGCCGGTTACCGCTGCCGGCTCTACAGTTTCGCCGGTGGCAACACCTACCGGCTGTTCCGCAACCTGGAGATCAAGGACGTGCGGCTGGTGTATGCGCCGCCCAACAGCATCGGCAGCTACGGCGGCGACATCGACAATTGGATGTGGCCGCGCCACACCGGCGACTTCGCGTTCTACCGCGCCTATGTCGGCCCGGACGGCAAGCCGGCCGCGTATTCCGCGGACAACGTGCCGTACCAGCCGCAGCACTGGCTGAAGATCGCCGACGAGCCGCTGGGCGAGGGCGACTTCGTGATGGTCGCGGGTTATCCCGGCCGCACCAGCCGCTATGCGCTGGCGTCGGACTTCGACCACACCGCGAACTGGGCCTACCCGGTGGTCGGTGCGCATTTCCAGAACCTGGTCGCGCTGGTCGAGGCCGAAGGCGCAAAGAATCCCGACGTCGAGGTGAAGTACGCCAGCACCGTGCGCGGCTGGCACAACGCGATGAAGAATTACGCCGGTCAGCTCGAGGGCTTCGAGCGCATCGGCGCCAGCGAAACCAAGCAGGCCGACGAGGCCGCGGTGCTGGCGTGGCTGCGCGAGCAGGGCGAAGACGGCCAGGCCGCACTGGCCGCGCATGCGCAGCTGGTCGCACTGGGCGAACTGGCCCGCGCCCATCGCGATCGTGACCTGGTGTTCGGTCAGCTGCGCAACACCAGCGTGCTCGGTGCCGCCGGCCGGCTCTACCGCCTGTCGATCGAACGCGAAAAGCCCGATGCCGAGCGCGAACAGGGCTACCAGCAGCGCGACATGCCCGCCTTCGAGGGCGGTCTGAAGCAGATGGAGCGCCGCTACGAGCCGGGCATGGACCGGCAGTTGCAGGCGTACTGGCTGCGCGAGTACATCAAGCTGCCCGAGGCGCAGCGGGTGGCTGCGGTCGATGCATGGCTTGGCGGCGATGACGAGGCGGCCATCCAGGCCGCGCTCGACCGACTGGCCGGGACCGAACTGGGCGACACCGAGCGGCGCCTGGCGTTGCTCGAGGCCGATCGCGCCGAGTTCGAGGCCAGCGACGATCCCGCGCTGCAGTTCGCGGTCGCGGTGATGCCGACCGTGCTGCAGCTGGAGGAGGCGAGCAAGGTGCGCGCCGGCGAGGCGCTGCTCGCGCAGCCGGTCTATCTGCAGGCGGTAGCCGACCACAAGCAGAGCCAGGGCGGGTTCGTCTATCCCGACGCCAACTCCTCGCTGCGCATCACCTTCGGCAACGTCACCGGTTACACCAAGACCGACGGCAGCGAGCAGGCGCCGTTCACGCGGCTGGAGGAAGTCGCGGCCAAGGCCACCGGCGAGGAGCCGTTCAATGCGCCGCAGGCACAGCTCGATGCGATCGCCGCCAAGAACTACGGTGGCCTCGCCGACCCGGAGCTCGGCACGGTGCCGGTGAACTTCCTGTCGAACCTGGACATCACCGGCGGCAACTCCGGCTCGCCGGTGCTCGATGCGCAGGGCAAGCTGGTCGGGCTGGCTTTCGACGGCAACTGGGAGTCGGTCAGCTCCAACTGGGTGTTCGATCCGATCATGACCCGCATGATCGCGGTCGATGCGCGCTACATGCGCTGGATCATGCAGGAGGTGTTCCCGGCACCGGTCCTGCTGCAGGAGCTGGACGCCGCGCAGCAATAAAGCACACGCCGCGAGCTGAACCCCCGAAACGCCGGCCCGGCAACGGCCGGCGTTTTTTTGTAGGAGCGGCTTCAGCCGCGAACCAGAACCGGTCCCCCTCGTCGCCCACAAGTCGCAGCGATACCGCCGCAACAGCCGCATGAACGATCACGCCGCCATCGGGCTTTTCGCGGCTGAAGCCGCTCCAACCCAAGGCGCAGCTCTGCTAGTCTGCAGGCGTTCGCGGATTCCCATGCCAGCCGGCCCCGTCTCCCGACCCTGTGCCACCGCCGCCTCGTGCGGCGCTGATCTTCTGATGATTCCGCATTGCCGGCTGGCAAGCTCCGCACCCGTTTCCCCACGGCAGGAGCTTTGCGATGAAAGTACTGGCTTGCGATGGCATCCATGACGACGGCCTGGCCCTGTTCCGCCAAGCGGACTGGGAGGTCGCGGTTTCCGATCCGATCAAGGATCCGGCTGCGCTGGCCCGGGCGCTCGACGGGGTCGACGTGCTGCTGGTGCGCTCGGCCACGCCGGTCACTGCCGAGGCGATCGCCGCCGCCCCACATCTGCGCGTGATCGGCCGCGCCGGCGCCGGGGTCGACACCATCGATGTCGAGGCCGCGACCACCCGCGGCATCGCGGTGATGAACGCGCCCGACGGCAACACCCTGGCCGCGGCCGAACACGCCATCTCGCTGCTGTTCGCGCTGGCCCGCCACATCCCGCGCGCCGACGCCGGCATGAAGGCGGGGCAATGGCCCAAGGCCGGCCTGACCGGCTTCGAGCTGGAGGGCAAGAAGCTCGGCGTGATCGGCCTGGGCCGTATCGGCGGCACGGTCGCGCGCAAGGCCCAGGGCATCGGCATGGAGGTCGCCGCGCACGATCCGTTCCTGCCGGCATCGGCCGCGGGCAACGGCAGCGTGGCGCTGAAGACCCTCGACGAGCTGCTGGCCTGGGCCGACATCCTCACCCTGCATATCCCGCGCACCCGGGAGACCACCAACCTGCTGTCGGAGGCACGCATGCGCGCGATGAAGCCCGGCGGCTACATCATCAACGCCGCGCGCGGCGGCCTGCTCGACGAGGCCGCATTGCTGCGGCTGCTCGAGGAAGGCCATCTCGCCGGGGCTGCGCTGGACACCTTCGCCACCGAGCCGCTGCAGCCAGACTCGCCGCTGCGGAGCAACCCCAAGCTGATCCTGACCCCGCACCTGGGCGCATCCACCAGCGAGGCGCAACAGGCGGTCAGCACGATCCTGGCGCGGCAGATCCTGGACTTCGTCGGGACCGGCGCGGTTGCCGGCTGCGTCAACCTGCCGCCGCTGACGGCACAGGCCGCGCGCGAGGTCGGTCCGTGGATTCCGTTGATGTCGTCGCTGGGCCGATTGGCCGCGCGCCTGGTGCCGGCGCCTACGCGGCTGCACATCACCTACGCCGGCCGCACTGACGCGCTCGACACGCGGCCGCTGACCCGCCTGCTGGTCGCGGCCCTGCTCGGCACCGCGTCGGGCCGGGTCACTCCGGTCAACGCGCTGCAGGAAGCCGCCGCGCGTGGCCTCACCGTGGCCGAAACGCTGGGCGGCGACGGTGACGGCTTCGACCGCCTGCTGCGGCTGAAGGTCGAGGGCGAGACGCGCACCCGCGAAATCGAGGCGACCCTGCACCGCGGCCCGCGCGTGGTGCGGCTGGACGGGGTCGAGATCGAGTTCGACCCGCAGGCGCACGTGCTGCTGATGCGCAACGAGGACCGCCCCGGCATGATCGGCCTGGTCGGCTCGCAACTCGGCACGGCGGGGGTCAACATCGTCAATTTCGCACTCGGCGCGGCCGGCCACGGCGAGGCGAGGGCGGCGATCACGGTCGACCGACCGGTCGAGGACGAGCAACTGGTCGCGTTGCGGGCGACGCCCGGCATCCTCTCGCTGCAGCAGGTCTGAGTCGTTTTACGCCGCATTGCCGCAGGTGAAGCCAGGTCTTTCCTGCGCAGGCCGGATGATGAAATCGAGGATTCGTAGCCGATGAAGATCATGCTCGCCCGCCACGGCGAAACCCCGTGGAACGCCGAAGGCCGCTACCAGGGCCAGGAGGACATCGCGCTGTCACCGGTCGGCGAGGCGCAGGCCCGCGCGTTGGGTGAACGCCTGCGCGAGGTCGCGATCAGCCATGCGGTGGCCTCGCCGCTTTCGCGCGCGCGGCGTACCGCCGAGCTCGCCCTGGGCGACCGGGCGGCGATCCTGACCACCGATGCCGGCTTGATGGAAATCGCCCACGGCACCTGGGAGGGCCTGCTCGCCAGCGATATCCACGCACGTGACCCCGACCGCCTGCTCGCCTGGCGCGACACCCCCGACACCGTGCGGATGCCAGACGGCGAATCGCTGCAACAGGTGATCGATCGCGCCTGGCCCGCACTGGCGCGCGCCTGCGAGGGTCTGGGCAGCGACGACACACTGCTGCTGGTCGCCCACGACGCGGTCAACCGGGTCCTGCTGTGCCGCGTGCTCGGCATTCCTCTGTCGCGCCTGTGGAGCTTCCGCCAGGCGCCGACCACGCTGAACCTGCTCGAGGGCGCGGATATCGACCACCTCGAGGTGGTCCGCCTCAACGACTGCAGCCACCACACCGCCCTGTTCGGCGAAGCGGTGCACCGCGCCCTGTAGGAGCGGCTTCAGCCGCGAACCAGAATCGTCTGCCCCTGTTGCCGCACGACCAGGCCTCGATCCTGCAACGTGGAATGCATCGACGCGGCGGGCCACAAAAAGCTCGCGGCTGAAGCCGCTCCTACAAAACGCGCTGCGACGGAGCGGCGATAATGTCCGGCCCCGCATCGCCCGCTGCCCATGACCCGTTCGCTTCCCGATTGGCTCGCCTACATCGAGCGGATCCACCCCAGATCGATCGACATGGGCCTGGAGCGGATCCGCGAGGTCGCCGATCGCCTGCACCTGGGCCGTCCGGCGCGGCGCGTGGTCACCGTCGGCGGCACCAACGGCAAGGGCTCGACCGTCGCATTCATCGAAGCGATCACGCGCGCGGCGGGATACAAAGTCGCCACGTATACCTCGCCGCACCTGCTGGCCTACAACGAGCGCGTGCGGATCGATGGCGTCGATGTCGGCGACGCCGAGCTGGTGACCGCGTTCGAGGCGATCGAAGCTGCGCGCGGCGAGGTGCCGCTGACCTATTTCGAGTACGGCACGCTGGCCGCGCTGTGGCTGTTCGAACGGGCACAGCTGGACCTGGCGGTGCTGGAAGTCGGTCTCGGCGGGCGGCTGGATGCGACCAACCTGGTCGATCCCGACGTTGCGGTGATCACCACCGTCGACCTCGACCACCAGGACTACCTCGGCCAGGACCGCGAAGCGATTGGCCTGGAGAAAGCCGGGATCGCGCGCCGCTGGAAACCGCTGGTGCTGGGTGACGACGACCCGCCTTCCAGCGTGCTGCGCCATGCCTATGCGATCGGCGCCTCGGCGGTCCGGGCCGGCTGCGATTTCTTCTTCGAGCGGCACGACCGCGGCGGCTGGCGCTGGCACGAGATCGGCCATGAGATCGAGTTGCCGCTGCCGCAACTGGCCGCGCCCGCACAGTTGCGCAACGCCGCCACTGCGATCGCGGCGCTGCGTGCGCTGGATCTGGACCTGCCGGACAGCGCGATCGGGCAGGGCGTGGCGAATGCGCATGTGCCCGGCCGCCTGCAGCGCTTCGAATGCGACGGGGTCGAGGTGGTGGTCGATGTCGGCCACAACCCGCAGGCCGCGCGCGAGCTGGCGGCGTGGCTGGCCGCGACGCCGGTCGCCGGCCGCACCCGGGCGGTGTTCGCCGCGCTCGGCGACAAGGACGTGGCGGGCGTGGTGGCGGCGCTGCAGGGGCGCATCGACGCCTGGCACGTCGCCGGTCTGGCCGACGCGGACGCCCGCGGCACCACGGCCGATGCGCTGGTGCAACGGCTGGCCGGCACGGCCGCGGCCGATGCGCGGCGGCATTCCAATGTCGAG
The DNA here is from genome assembly GCF_046600735.1 of Novilysobacter longmucuonensis. Classification (NCBI taxonomy): domain Bacteria; kingdom Pseudomonadati; phylum Pseudomonadota; class Gammaproteobacteria; order Lysobacterales; family Lysobacteraceae; genus Novilysobacter; species Novilysobacter longmucuonensis. The sequence goes on along the minus strand of NZ_JBJMAW010000010.1, from coordinate 37,959 downwards.
CACGCGCTGGCGGCGGCCAGGGCGGCGGCCACGCCTGGCGATCGCATCCTCGTATTCGGTTCGTTCCGCACCGCGGCCAGGGCGCTGGCGGTACTCGCCGGACACTGAACAGTCCGCCGGTACAGCGCCCGGCGCGCGCCCGCCGGCGGGTATAATTCGACGCGGCATCCGCACGAGGTATGTAGCAGCCGATGGAACCTGCCCTGAAACAGCGATTGATCGGTGCCTCGGTGCTGGTCGCGCTGGCGGTGATTTTCCTGCCGATGCTGATCAAGGATCCGGCCCCGGAAAGCGGCGTGTCCGACGTCCCGATGCAGTTGCCCGATCCGCCGCAGGGCGCATACGAGACCCGTGAGCTGCCGCTGGTGACCCCGGGCGCCGCCGGCGCCGACGGCGTGACCGGCTTGCGCTCCGGTCAGCCGGCCAGCGGAGGTGTACTGCCGACCATAGACACCACCGCCGACCAGGCCGGCGCCACCGGCGGCATGATGCCGCCGCCAACCGCGGGCGGCGATCACGCGGTGAGCTTCGGCAGCTACGCCAGTGCTTCGGATGCCGAGCGCGTGGTGGATGCGCTGCGCGCCTCGCAGTTGCCGGGCTATCAGGAAACCACCGTCGGCAGCGGCGATCGCACGCTCCATCGCGTGCGCATCGGCCCTTATGGCTCGCGGGCCGAGGCCGAAGCGGCGCGCCTGCGCGCGGCGCACGTGCGCGACGATGTCGGCGCGCGGGTGGTCACGCTCGATGCCGCCAGCGACACGGTGGACCCCTCCGAGGGCGTTGCCGACGCCACGGGCGCAGACGAGGGTGCGGCGCCGGATTCGGTGGCAAAGGCACTGCCTGAGGCCGACGACTCCGCCGAGCGTGTCGCCCAGTCACTACCAGCACAGCCATCAGCCACGCCGGCAGCCGCCGCGGACGTCGGCTTCGCGGTGCAGTTGGGCGCATTCAGCAACACGGCCGAGGCCGGCAAGCTGCGCGATCGCGCGCGCGCCGCCGGCTTCACCACGTTCCTGCAGACGGTGCGGACCGAGCAGGGCACCCTGACCCGCGTGGTCGCCGGACCGGTCGCCGATCGCGGTGACGCCGAACAGATGAAGGCGCAATTGGCGGCGCGGCTGGGCGTAAGCGGCCTGGTCCGTTCGCACCCTTGACGGTGCGCCGGGTGTGCTCATGCGGGCCTCGCGCGCACGATGGCGAGGCGGCGGTGTCGGCGGTGCGCGGATGATGGCGCTGGACTGGGTGCTGCTGGCGATCGTCGCGGTGTCGGCCTTGCTGGGCCTGATGCGCGGCTTCGTCGGCGTGCTGGCCTCGCTGGCCGCTTGGGTGCTGGCGGCCTGGGCGGCATTCCGCTTCGGCGCGCAGGCGGCGGTGCTGCTCGCCGGCGGTGGCGAACCGGGTGCGGGGCAGTTGCTCGCCGGTTATGCGCTGAGCTTCATCGGCGTGTTGCTGGTGGTCGGGGCCGTCGGGTGGCTGGTGCGCAAGCTGGTGCATTCGGTCGGACTGTCCGGCCCGGACCGGCTGCTGGGCCTGGGCCTTGGCGTGGCGCGCGGCGTGTTCGTCGCCTGCGCGCTGGTGCTGCTGCTCGGGCTGACCTCGATGCCGCGCGAATCGCAATGGCGCCACTCGCGGGTGGTGCCGGTATTCGTGCCGGGGGCGCAATGGCTGCGCGCGTGGCTGCCCGACGGCGTCGCGGCGCAGGTGGATTTCAGCGGCGGCGCAAGTGCGTCGCCCGACAGCGGCAACGACTCGGTGTTACCGGTGCCAGCAGGCGCCTGACACCGTTACGACACACTCAATCGACCACGGTCAGGACTTAATCCCATGTGCGGCATTATCGGAATCGTCGGCAGCAGCCACGTCGCGACGCAACTGTACGATGGCCTTACGGTGCTGCAGCATCGCGGCCAGGACGCGGCCGGCATCGCCACCGCCGATGGCAGCAAGCTGCGCGTGCACAAGGGCAGCGGGCTGGTCAGCGAGGTGTTCGGCGAGAAGGCCATGCGCGTGCTGCAGGGCCACATGGGCATCGGCCACTGCCGCTATCCGACCGCCGGCAGCGAAGGCCTGGACGAGGCCCAGCCGTTCTACGTCAACTCGCCGTTCGGCATCGCGCTGGCGCACAACGGCAACCTGATCAACACCGATGCGCTGCGCCTGGAAATATTCGAGCAGGACCGCCGCAACATCAGCACCGACTCCGACTCCGAGGTGCTGCTGAACGTGTTCGCGCACGAGCTCGACACCCAGCGGGTGCTGACCCCGGATGCGGTGTTCAAGGCGATCGAGGGCGTGCACCGCCGGTGCGTGGGCGGCTACACCGCGGTGGCGACCGTGCTGGGCCTGGGCCTGGTCGCGATCCGTGATCCGCACGGCATCCGTCCGCTGGTGCTGGGCAAGCGCAACAGCGGCGGGCACGACGAGTACGCGGTGGCGTCCGAATCGGTGGCGCTGGACCTGATCGGTTTCGAGCGGGTGCGCGACGTGGGCCCCGGCGAGGGCATCCTGATCACCGAGGACGGCCAGTTGCACAGCCGCCAGTGCGCCGAACCGCGTGCACACACACCGTGCATCTTCGAGTACGTGTACTTCGCCCGGCCGGACTCGATGATGGACGACATCTCGGTGCACAAGGCGCGCATGCGCATGGGCGTGACCCTGGGCGAGAAGATCCTGCGGCTGCGCCCGGACCACGACATCGACGTGGTGATCCCGATCCCCGACACCTCGCGCGATTCGGCGCTGGAGATGGCGCTCACGCTCGGTGTGAAGTACCGCGAAGGCTTCATCAAGAACCGCTACATCGGCCGCACCTTCATCATGCCGGGCCAGGGCGAACGGGCCAAATCGGTGCGCCGCAAGCTCAACCCGATCCCGCTGGAGTTCCGCAACCGGGTGGTGCTGCTGGTCGATGACTCGATCGTGCGCGGCACCACCTCGCGCCAGATCGTGCAGATGGCGCGCGATGCCGGCGCGCGCAAGGTGTACCTGGCTTCGGCCGCCCCGCCGGTCCGGCACCCGAACATCTACGGCATCGACATGCCCTCGGTCGACGAGCTCATCGCGCACGATCGCACCGACGAGGAAGTGCAGGCCCTGCTCGGCTGCGACTGGCTGATCTACCAGGACCTGGCGGACCTGGAGCACGCAGTCTCCGGGCCCAAGGACCGCATCGAACATTTCGATGCCTCGTGCTTCAACGGCCACTACGTGACCGGCACCGAGGCCGACTATTTCGAGCGCATCAAGCGCCTGCGGTCCGACGAAGCCAAGACCACGCGCCGGGCCTCGTAACCATCGTTCGTAGGAGCGGCTTCAGCCGCGAACCAGAGTCGGTTGCCCAGGCTCGGGCCAGAGCGCGCAGTCCGATGGTAGGAGCGACGTAAGTCGCGACCTGCGTGGTTTCCCGTGTCCTGCGGGTCGCGACTTACGTCGCTCCTACAGTAGACGAGAGCATGCCCTTTCAGGCGCAACGCGTCATTTCCATCGCGGCTGAAGCCGCTCCTACAAAAGCTTGTGATGCATCCATCGCTGTTCGACGCCGCCCGCACCTGTCTCGATGCCGCCACGCCGGAGGCCAAGGTCAGCGCGACCTTCGCCGCCGCCGAGGCCTTCGCCCGTGGCGAGCTGGCGATCCCCGACGATGCGCCGCCGCCGGAGTCGATCGGCATGCCCGGCCGGCCACAGCGGCCCAGGCTGGTGCACCCGCGCGAGTTGCCCAAACGCGGCCTTGGCACCGACGAAGGCCGCGCCGCGTTCGTGCATGCGATCGCGCATATCGAGTTCAACGCGATCGACCTGGCCTGGGACGCGGTCTACCGCTTCCGCGGGTTGCCGCAGGCGTTCCATGCGGACTGGGTCGGCGTCGCCTTTGATGAGGCGCGCCATTTCATGCTGCTGCGCGAGCGCCTGCGGCAGCTGGGCTTCGACTACGGCGATTTCGATGCCCACAACGGGCTGTGGGAGATGGCCGAGAAAACCGCGCATGACGGGCTGGCCCGCATGGCGCTGGTGCCGCGGGTGCTGGAAGCGCGCGGGCTGGATGTCACCCCGGGGATGATCGCCAGGCTGCACGGCCTCGGCGACCACGCCACGGTCACGATTCTTGAGCTGATCCTGCGTGAGGAAGTTGCGCACGTGGCCGCCGGTTCACGCTGGTTCCGCTGGTATTGCGAGCGCGAAGGCGCCGACCCGGCCATGAAGTTCCGCGAGTTGCTGGGCGAATATGCACGCACCGCCCTCCGCGGTCCGTTCAACCTTGAGGCGCGCAGCGCCGCCGGGTTCGACGAGCGGGAGCTGGCGATGCTGCAGCAACTCGCCGCACGCTGATCCGTTCTTTGTAGGAGCGCCCCATGGGCGCGATGCCCGCCGCCGCGCACTCCCGGTCGCGGGCATGGCCCGCTCCTACAAGACCGCGCCGGCTTTTGTAGGAGCGCCCCATGGGCGCGATTACGCCGCAGCGAATCTCCGGTCGCGGGCATGGCCCGCTCCTACAAGACCTCCAGGCGAGCGCCGGTTGCATCGATCCGCAGCACAGAGCCCTGCTCGTACCAGTCCCCCAGCACAATCCTTCGGCATGGGGTACCGGCAATCTCGAGCTCATGCACCGCCGGCCGATGGGTATGCCCGTGGATCAGGGTGTCGATGCCGAACTGCGCCAATGTGCCTTCGACCGTGGCCGGCGCGACGTCGGTGATCGCCTCCATGGTCCCTTGCGATTGCAGCCCCGACTGGTGGGCCTGGCTCGCCGCGCGCGCCTGCTGCGCGAACGCGAGCCGCGCGGCCAGCGGTTGCGCCAGGAACTCCGCCTGCCACTGCGGATTCCGCGTCTGCACGCGGAAATGCTGGTAGGCGACATCGTCGGTGCACAAGGTATCGCCGTGCATCAGCAGGGTCGGCCGGCCGTACAGCATCACCACCGCCGGGTCCGGCAGAATGGTCATCCCGGCGCGGCGCGCGTAGTCCAGCCCGAGCAGGAAATCACGGTTGCCGCGGATGAAATACACCGGCACCCCGGCCTCGCGCAGCGCGCCCAGCCCGGCTGCGACGCGCGCGCCGGTCTCGGAGGGATCATCGTCGCCGACCCAGGCCTCGAACAGGTCACCCAGGATGTACAAGGCCTCGGCGCTACGGGCCTGGTCACGCAGGAAGCGCTCGAACAGGCCAGTGATCTGCGGGCGCTCGGCGTCCAGGTGCAGGTCGGAGATGAAGAGGGTGGGCATGGCGGCATTGTCCTCCGATATCCGCTGTTGATGGGACTTCCTTCGGCGTAGAGCCGAGCTTGCTCGGCTGCGGGAAGGTGGGAGAGGCGCAGCCGAGCAAGCTCGGCTCTACGCGGTAAAATCGCGCATTGTCGTTATCGAGCGCCACCGCATGTCCTGCCGCACCCGTTTCGCCCCCAGTCCCACCGGCTACCTGCACATCGGCGGTGCGCGCACTGCGCTGTATTGCTGGTTGGAGGCGCGTCGCCGAGGCGGCCAGTTCATCCTGCGCGTTGAGGACACCGACCGCGAGCGCAGTACCGACGCGGCGGTGCAGGCGATCATCGACGGCATGCGCTGGCTCGGGTTGGACGCCGACGAAGGTCCGATCTACCAGACCCACCGCTTTGAGCGCTACCGCCAGGTCGCCAGCGAGCTGGTCCAGGCCGGCAAGGCCTATTACGCGTACGAGTCGCGCGAGGAGATCGACGCGATGCGCGAAGCGGCGCAGGCCGCCGGCAACAAGCCGCGCTACGACGGCCGCGCGCGCGACCTGGGCCTGCCCGACCGCGACGACCCCAACAAGGTCATCCGCTTCAAGAACCCGCTGGCGGGCGAGGTCGCGTTCGAGGACAAGGTCAAGGGCCGCATCGTCTGGAGCAACACCGAGCTCGACGACCTGGTGCTGATCCGCTCGGACGGTTTTCCGACCTACAACTTCGCGGTCGTGGTCGATGACCTGGACATGCGGATCACCGATGTGATCCGCGGCGACGACCACGTCAACAACACCCCGCGCCAGGTGAACCTGTACCAGGCGCTCGGCGCCCCGGTGCCGGCGTTCGCCCACCTGCCGATGATCCTCGGCGCCGACGGCACCAAGCTGTCCAAGCGCCACGGCGCGGTCGGGGTGATGCAGTACCGCGACGATGGCTACCTGCCGCACGCACTGCTGAACTACCTGGTGCGGCTGGGCTGGTCGCACGGTGACCAGGAGATCTTTTCGGTCGAGGACATGGTGCGGCTGTTCCGGATCGAGGACGTCAACCAGTCGGCCGCGCGCTTCGATACCGCCAAGCTCGGCTGGCTCAACCAGCAATACCTGAAGGCCGACGACCCGGCCGAGGTCGCAACGCACCTGGTGTGGCATCTGGAAAACAACGGCTTCGACCTCGCCAGCGGCCCGGCGCCGGCCGATGTGGTGATCGCGCTGCGCGATCGCGTGCAGACGCTGAAGGACATGGCCGAGCGCGCGGCGGTCTGGTACCGCCCGATCGAGCAGTACGACGATGCCGCCGTCGCCAAGCACCTCAACGCGGGCGCCCAGGCGCCGCTGGCCGGTGCGCGCGAACGCCTCGCGCGCCTTCCCGCCTGGAGCGCAGAGGCGGTGGCGGGCGCGCTGCACGAGACCGCCGAGGCGCTGGGGCTGGGCATGGGCAAGGTCGCCCAGCCGCTGCGCGTGGCGATCACCGGCACCCAGGTCAGTCCCGACATCTCGCACACCGTGTATCTCGCCGGCCAGGCGCAGGCCCTGCAACGCATCGACACCGCCCTGGGCAAGATTCCCGCCGCCGGATGAGCCCCTTGGAGGCCACCTGCAATGAGTGAAGACCACGCCTGCACCGACCCGCACCACCACGTCCACGACGGCGCCGCCTACGTGCAGGAAGTGGAGCGGGCCTGCGAGCAGCGCGGCCTGCGGCTGACCCCGATCCGCGCCCACGCGCTGCGGCTGATCGGCGATGCCGACCGGCCGCTCAAGGCCTACGAACTGCTCGACCAGATGAAGGAAACCCATGACGCCGCCGCGCCGCCGACGGTGTACCGCGCGCTCGACTTCCTGCTCGAGCACGGCTTCATCCACAAGCTCGCCTCGATCAACGCGTTCGTCGGTTGCCACCACCCCGGCGGTGAGCAGCACGCGGTGCCGTTCCTGATCTGCGACCGCTGCCATTGCGCGACCGAGTTGGAGGACGAGCAGATCGTCGATGCACTCGACCAGCGTGCGCGCGCGCTGGGCTTCGTGCCGCAGGCGCAGACATTGGAAGTGCATGGGTTGTGTGCTGCTTGTGCGAAGCGAGCAAGCGCGCCGGAGCTGTAGGAGCGACGTGAGTCGCGACCGCGCAAGCATCCGAACCTGCGCGGTCGCGACTCACGTCGCTCCTACAGGAGACAACGGGTCGCGGCTGAAGCCGCTCCTACGGTTTCGGGGGCCTGCCGCGGCGATTGTGGTTCAGAAGAACGCCCGCACCCCGAACGCCACCCCACGCCCCGGCAACGGCGCCAGGTCCTTGAGGAACGAGGTATGCACGCGCGCCTCCTCGTCGAGCAGGTTGCTGCCGTCCAGGAACACCTCCCACGCGTTGCCGCCGCTGCGGTCGATATGCCAGGCGAGGTGCGCGTCGACCAGGGTGTAGCCCGCCGTCGCGGTCTCGAAGGCGGCGACGTCATCCTGGCGCGCGTAACGCACCGCGCCCAGCGAGGCGCGCAGCGGACCGTGTTCCCAGCGCAGCTCGCCGCCCAGCCGCGACGGCGCGATGCGCGGCAGGTTTCCGCCACGCGTGAGATCGACCGTGTAATCGTCGGTGCGGTCGCCATGCGGGACCGAGACATCGAGCGGCCGCGTGCCGCTGCCGGTCAGCTCGGCGCGGACCACATCGCCGAACACGCGCACTGCCCAGGCGCCGCTGTCGTTGTCGGCGAAGGTCCAGTCGACCTCGGCCTCGGCGCCGTTGAAGCGCGCATCGTCCTGGGTCCACACCCGCACCGGCAGGCCATCGTCGGCGGTGCCGGTGTCGGCCAGGTAGACGAAGTCGTCGAAGCGCACGTGGTAGACCTGCGCGCCGACGCGCAGCGGGCCGGTGTGCCAGTGCAGGCCGAACTCGGCGCGGTTGGCGGTCTCCACGTCGAGCCGCGGGTTGCCCAACTCGATGCTGCCGGTGGCGACGTGCAGGCCGTTGGAATACAGCTCCTCGGCGGTCGGCGAGCGCTGTGCCCGATCGAGTCCGATCGAGACGTGGAACGGCTCGCTGATGTTCCAGCGCAACGCGGCCGAGGCGCTGATGGTCTCGAACGCGCGGTCCGGCCCGATCGCGGTGGCATCGTCGACATCGACCCGGTTGCGGTCGTGGCGCGCGCCCAGTTCGACCATCGCGCCGCCGTTTGCGCCGTCAAACAGCCGGCGCTCGCCGATCCAGAATACGCCGGTGTCGCGTGACTCGGAGCCGGGCACGAACGCCTCCGCGCCGATCGCCAGGAAATCGCGCTGCGAGAACTGCGCACCGAGCGCGCCGTCCCAGCCCGCCAGCGGCTGGTGCACCAGTTCCAACCGCGCCTCGATGCTGTCGTTGTCGAACACGGTGCCGACTTCGTCGCCCTCGAATTCGGTGTGGGTATAGACGGTGTTGGCGAGCTTTATCCGCAGTGATTGGAGTGCCCCCCCGAGCGTACCGAGGTCGTTCAGGCCGCCGCGGATCTCGCTGCGGCGCTGGTCCATGACGATGCGGACCGCGCCTTCCTCGCCATGGCCTTCTTCCTCTTCTTCCTCGTGCTCCTCCTCGTCTTCATCGCCGTGCTCTTCGTGTTCGGCATGGCCTGGCACGCCGTAGCGCGTGTTGAACAAGCTGGCGCCGACGCCGATGAAGCCGCGGTCGCCGACCCAGGACAGGCCGAGCGCGCCGCTGTCGGTGCGCAACGCGCTGTTCGGAAGCACGCCCTGCTCGTCGGGGTCCGGCGTCTCGCCTTCGGACGCCAGCAGCGCCGCGCTCTCGGCAAAACCGGGAATCTCGTAGTCACCGGTCTCGCGATGCAGCGCGTCGAAATGGAACACGAGATTGCCCGACGCCGAGGTGCCATCGAGCCGGGCCATGCCGGTGCGCTCGTCGTTGACCGTGCCGGCGCGCAGCTCGGCGCGGCCTTCCAGCGGTTGCAGGGTGGTGAGCTCGGGGATGCGGCCGTCGACCACGTTGACCGCGCCGCCGATCGCGCCGCTGCCGTACAGCAGGGTCGCCGGGCCCTTCAGGACCTCGATCTGGTTGGCCAGGAACGGCTCGACCGTGACCGCGTGATCGACGCTGACGGTCGACACGTCGCCGGAACTGAGCCCATCGCTGAGCACCTGCACGCGCGCGCCATCGAACCCGCGGATGACCGGCCGGCCGACGCCGGGACCGAAGTACGACGACTGCACGCCCGGCAGCTTGTTCACGGTCTCGCCGAGCGAGCTGGCCTTGGCCGCATCGAGCCGTTCGCCGGCCAGCACTTCGACCGGGCGGGCGAGATCCTCGGCGGTGCGCGCCAATGGGCTGGCCCGCACCACCACCGCATCCAGGTCGGTCGCCTCGGTGTGGCGCGGGTCCTCCTGGGCCCAGAGCACCGGGGAGACAGCCAGCAGGGCGAGATACAGCGGGGCGCGCTGGAGTGCGGCGCGTGGAGCGCAGTCGCGTCGGATGAAAGACGAATTCATGAAGAAGGGCTACACTACGGAGACGAATCGAAATGTTATATTGTTTCAAGTCGTTCCGCACCCCCTTGAGCGTCGTGCCTCCAGCCATGCCCCCATCCCAGACCCTACGCACTGCCGACCGCGTCGGTTTCGCCGCTTCGTTCCTCTGCGCCGTGCATTGCGCCTTGCTGCCGGTGTTGCTGGGCTTGATACCGGCGCTCGGGCTGAAGATCGGCGGCTGGATCGACTTCGACCAGGCGTTCGTGGTGTTCGCCTCGCTGCTGGGCGCGACCACGCTGGGCCTGGGCTACCGCCGCCATCGCGCCTTCCATGCCTGGGTGCTGCTGGTGCCCGGGCTGCTGCTGGTGTGGGTGGCTTCGTTCACCGCGCTGCACGACCACACCATGACCCACGTGGTGATGATGACCATCGGCGGCCTGGCGCTGGCGGCGGCCCACCTGATCAACCTGCGCCTGACCCACGCCACACGCCGCTGACCCGCTGCGAGCCCCGGATATGCTAGGCTTCGCAGCCTCGCGCGCAGCCGCGCGACCTCTTTAGACACTGTTTTTTCAGGAGCACGACCATGGGCAAAGGCGACCGCAAGACCGCCAAGGGCAAGCGTTTCAATTCCAGCTACGGCAACGCCCGCAAGGCCGTGAGCAAGACCGCCGGCACCCCGGCCGCACCGGTGGCGAAGAAGACCACCACCACCCGGACCGCCACCAAGGCGCCGGCCAAGAAAGTGGCCAAGAAGGCTGCTGCCAAGGAATAAACGCCGCCCGATGGCGTCAGCAAAAAAGCCCCGCCGATGCGGGGCTTTTTCGTTGCGGCGCGTTGCGTGAAGGACTGTCTGATCCTGCGGGAGCCCGCCACCCGCGATCGATGCTTTTGTAGGAGCGGGCCATGCCCGCGACCGCTTACGGCCACGAGCTGCCCCTCCAGGGCGATCGCCGAGGACCGCATGAGTGCGAGTCACCATGTACACCTAAGGTGCTCTGACAAACTCGATCCCGTCGAACACAAGGGCTTCGACGCTTCCGCCGTTGACCTGGAAGCGAAGAACCTTGCCCGAGTTTGGTGCAAGCTCGACACGGACATGGTCCTCCTGCTCATGGCCGGTCGCCGTTGTCAGCAACCGCCCCCAGCGGATGAGCATCTCCTGGTCATCGCTCGATGCGACCGTCATCTCGCCCAGAAGATCGTTCGAGTAGGTACCGGCATATGCCACACGCGGCCGGGAAAGATTCCACGCACGCGCCCTGATCTCTTTTAGGTGCTCCTGCGCCGAACCCCGAAATTCCACGGCTTTTATCCGGAGCTCGTCGAATCGTTTCGCCACGCCTGACTGTATCCCCGGTTGTTCCAGAAGGACGCCATACACATGGTCAGCGATCAGGTTCGTCAGGCGCGCACCCAGGAAGTCGTCGTTGTTCAGGACCACCAGCCCGATGTTCTCGTCCGGCATGAAGGACAAATGCGCGTGGAATCCCGCGAATCCGCCGAAGTGATGCAGCATCGTCCTGTGCTTGTACTCACCGGTGTACCAGCCCCACGCATAGCCCGTGCGCCGGAAGTCCAGATAGCTGGATTCGAGCGTCACCTGGGGCACATGCGAGCGGTCTATCAAGGCGGCCGGCAAAACCGGATGGTCACCCGGCACGCCGGATGAAAGCTGGGCCACCAGGAACTTCGCCAGATCCGGCGCGGTGGAGACCATGCCACCGGCCGCGTGCATGGTGTTGTCGGTCTTGACCAGATACAGCGGCTCGTCCGGTTCCGCACTGGCAAACGAATAGGGTTCTGCGAGCGGCCAGCCCTTCATCGAAGCCTCGCTCATACGGGCCGACGTGCGCTGCATGCCCAGTGGCTCGAAGAGCGTGTTGTCCAGCTGGTCCTGCCAGGACATCCCGAAGCGCTCATCCAGCCAGACGCTGAGGATGTTGTAGCCCACATTGGTGTACTCGAACGCTCCCCGCGCCGCCTCCTCGTGCGGTCGGGACGCCGCGACGAGGCGGCGCCGAGATTGCGCGTCGTGCACCCCGCTGAATGCGGTCGCCCAGACCAGCGCGGGATTGTCGATGCCGGAGGTGTGGACAAGCAGGTCCCTGATGGTCACGTCTTCCGGATCAAAGCCCGCGAAGCGGAGATCGGGAAACATCTGCCGCACTGAAGTGCTCGTATCCAGCTGCCCTTCTTGCTCTTTCAGCAGTGCGTTCAGTGCCACGAAGGGCTTGGTCGCCGAGGCGATGTAGAAGACCGTATCGCGGGTCACCGGCGCCTGTCGCTTGATGTCCCGGAAGCCGAAATAGCCCTCGTAGATGACCTCGCCGTCCTTGACGACGGCCACCGCCGTGCCGAAAGGATGCGCGGTAGCGTCATGCGTCTCATGGATGAGGTCGGCCAGCCCGTCGAGATCCGGGAAGGGTCCGGCCATCGTCGGAGTGGATGCGGCCGCCGTGACGGCAACCACTATTGCGGCCAGGTGGTTCATGGGGTTTCCTTGCTGAGGGCAGTGGGGCCGGCGTCTGGACACGGGAGGGCTGCCGTCATGGCTGCTTCAACCGACGCTCCAGCACGTAGTACGCCAGGTTGCCAAGCCCGGTGGCGCCCAGCAGCAGTGCAACGACACCCGGCGTGACGTCGTTCGCCCCGACCAGCTCCACCAGTCCAAATCCGACCGCCAGCGCAAGCAGCACGCATCCCCAGTGCAGCGAACCTTGGCGCCGCCGTCGGGCGTCGCCATCGAGCAAGGAGCTCACCAGCTCCTCGGAGCCGCGCGACTCGATGATCCGCCTGCGTGTATAGGCATCGACCGTCACCTTGATGGCGTAGGCGATGCAGACGAACAGGACAATGGGGATGAGGAGGGCGAAGTCCATGGCGCGTATCCGTAGTGGGTTCGGCAGAGGAGATACGCCGAGGGGCTCGGCGGTTGCGGTCCCCTGCTTGCAACCGCCACGCCGCCCGGCGTATCCCTATGTCCGATGCCCGTACCCGACTCCCCTTCCACCGACGTCCTGACCACCGACCGGACGCTCGCCGATGCCGTGCTGGCAGGCAAGCCGGGCGCGTTCGAACGCCTGGTGCGCGAGTACCAGGGCCTGTGCTGGCATGTGGTGGATCGCATGGTCCGCCACCCCGATGACACGCGCGAGCTGTGCCAGGAAGTATTCCTCCGCATACATCGCTCCCTCCATCAGTACCGTGGCGACAGCGCACTGAAATCATGGATTGCACAGGTTGCCTACTCGGTCGCCAGGCGACACCTGGAGCGAAAACGCATTCCGATCGTCGAGAAGTGCAATGACGAGGATGGTCCGGGCCTTGAAGAGTCGCTCAGCGACGGCGTTGACCTGGAGGCGACCGCGTCGGACGAGGAGATCAACATGCACCTGCATTCCGCCATCGAGGCCCTGCCGCCGTTACAGCGCACCCTGCTCACGCTCTACCACCTGGAGGAGATGCCGATCGGCGAGATCGCACAGGTCACCGGGCTTGCAGAGGGCACCATCAAAAGCCACCTGTTCCGCAGCCGCAAACGCCTGCGGAGCCTCCTGGAAACGCGCATAGGGGTTCCCGTATGAACGGCAAGCAGGCGCCTCCCATTGATGATCACGAGTGGGAAACCCAGGAGCGCGGCATGCGTGCAGCGCGTGGTCCTGGAAAGGACCCGATGGACCCGGCAGCGGAAAGCTACCGCCGGGTGGCGCTGGCCGTGATCCGCGCTCCCCGTCGTGAGCCGCCAGCTGATTTCGTCGCCGGGGTTGTGGAGCAGGTCGCCCGTCGGGAGGCGGGGATCGAGCGTGCGCTGTTCCGTGGCCTCTTGCTTGTCCTTGCAGCCGCTTCGGTCATCGTGACCGCGCTCTACGGTGGGCAATGGTGGCGAGCAGTGCAGCAAGCTTCGGCTGGCGGCGCGCTGCCGTGGATCATGGCCGGCACGGGTTGCGTAACCCTGTCGTGGATGATCGGGCAACTGCACCAGTTGCTCACCATGAGGGTAGTTGAACCACGTCCCTGAGAACTCAAGCCCGTCGTTCGTTCTGCTGTCACCGCAAGTTGCGCCCGTCAGTGGGGAAGGGGACACGCTTCCAGAAGCGGAGCTCTCACGGCTGCCTCGTTCGGGTCGAAAGCAGATGTCGCACGTACGCGACCGCTTTCGGCGGACAATGATAGATCTGCTTGCACAAAGCTCCGCGCCTTGAAAGCAATTAGGCTTCGAGCACTTGACAACTGTGACTCGACACTTCGCGTGTCGAATCTTGGTGCCGACGATGCTTGGCCCGCACCTGAGCACGTGGATTAAGTCTTCGCGCCTGCTCAGGTACCTTGGGATGCGGCGACCGGAGTGGCTTCTTCAGGTTGCCACGGCTCGGCCAACAGACGGTCCACAGCGGCTCCGATCTTAGGAAGGTTTTCTTCCGAATAACCGTAATGGGTCCAGCCCACGCGCCCAGCCTTGTCTATCATGAATAGCCGGGGGACCGAGTCGACCGTGTAGGCGTCCGAGATTGTGCCGTCGCGGTCGTGAGTCAGGGTAAGCGTAGCCCGCTTGAGCTTGCGGACGATCTCGCGGTATGTCCGTGGCGGCTCCTTGAAGTTGACCAGTACCACTTCCAGCCGCTCGCGACCCGCCGCTTGCTGTATCGCTTCCAGAACTGGTAACTGTTTACGGCAATAGCCGCACCAAGATGCCCAGAAGGCTACCACCACGACCTTACCCCGCCGATCGCTGATCCGAATTTCTTCTCCTTTAGGCGTTACGCCAAGTGAGTCCGGCGGCGCCTCGCCCACCGCAGGTAATGCGTGCGTCGGTAGGGTTGCTACTCCCAAAGCGATCCCCAGCAACAGTCCCTTGACCTGTTTCATCCCGACTTCTCTCCCCCCAAAACGGATCAGAAGCATATCCTAGCCTGCCTCTGGGGACGGAACTTGGAGGATTGAAGCAACTACCGGACTAGCCGGTAAAAAAGCAGCCAACCTGTGGAGCGAACGGGACCGCCCTACCGGCGCCGTCATATGCCCATCTACCCCGGGAGATATGCTCCACGGCACATCCACTGCGCATACCGTTATGCGTTGATCACCATCAGCTTCTCGAGACCACCGCGCAGGCTCGCAAACCGGACTCGCAACCGGCCCGGATTCGGCAAACGCTCTGCTTCGGCAGAACTCCTGTCTCGGCTCGGAATGTCGCGCTCCTGTACCCGCTCTCGCTCTCGCTCTCGCTCTGGCAGCGAACGGCTTGCTCTGATGATCTGCAATGTCCGCTTCGGGTGGCGGTTTCATACGATCAATGCAACACCTGACTAGCTGCGAAGGCAGCAGGAGTGTTGCGGATGAAGCGGAAGACATACCGACCGGTGCAGTTCGAGATAACCGAGTTGAGCCGGGACGCGATCCAGGCGTGGAACAGGCAGTCAGGGCTACGCGGCTCGGATTTCGTGTTTCCAAGCCGATCTGGCAGTTCACCGCACCTATCTACACGGCAATACGCTCGAATCGTCCACCGATGGGTAGCTGAGATCGGGCGCGACAGCGGCTCCTACGGAACGCATACCATGCGGCGAACCAAGGCCGCGCTCATCTATCGCCGGACCCGAAATATTCGGGCCGTGCAGTTGCTCCTCGGCCATACCAAGCTCGAAAGCACGGCTCGCTATCTGGGGATTGAGGTCGACGACGCCCTAGAGATATCTGAGCAGACCGAGGCTTAGCAAATGGGCGCTCGGCCAGAAGCGACCACTCGGGCGGCACGCCTATTCTCCTCCAGAAGCCGACACTGCTCCTCGGATATGCTTACGACTCAATTCCGAACCAGCTCAATTCACTTCAGCCTTCCGAGCGGCACCCCGGAGGGCGAGCACCAGGTGCGTGTGTCGCCTTGGCAGGGGCAGCGATCTGGATCTCCGCACCTGGGCGTCGCGCGGTGTCGGCCGAACCTGATGACTGGCTGGTGAGCGGGGTCGACATCGAGGTCGCCCGGCGCTGAACGCCGGACGACCCCGCCGACTCAGTACTTCTTTTCCAGGTTGAACAGCAGCGATTGCTCGTCGTCGCTACCGAACAGGCTGCGGTATTCCAGTCGCAGGGTCAGGTCGCGTTGCAAGTAGAACGCAGCGCCAAAGCCCATCATGAAGCGGTTGCGATCAAAGCCGTTGAGATCGGCGCGGAACACCGGGCCGGCCAGCAGGTCGGCATAGCGAAGTGTTGCCGTGCCATCGCCCTGGAAGTCGTGCTGGTATTCCAGCCGCAACTGCGGCGCGAACGTGCCCCAGCTCATTGGCTTCCGGTAGTCGAGGTCCAGACCGAGATTGCCGGTCGTGGCATCGACGTCCTGCCATTCGTAGCGGAGGGCGTACAACGGGTCGCCAAGCTCGGTGTAACCGTCCAGTCGGGCGCGGGAGAGATCCAGGCGCGCGTATGGCGAGACGCTCAGGTGCCCGCGATGGTGGTCGAGCCCAGCAGAGATGGACGCGAACCATTGGGTGCCGTCGCGCTCGCCCTGCACCACGGCGTCGTTGGCCGCGACGTGGCGGTGGATGTCGAACGACATCCACTGATAGCCGACCAATCCGTCGAGGAACAACGCATCGCCCGGGTGCCAGCTTGCGTATAGCGCAACGGCGCGGCTGTCGCCATCGCTGCGGCTGCCATTCTCGCCCACGTCGGTGCGGTCGCGGCCGTAGCCGATCCCGGCGCCGAACGCGAAGGCTTGGGTCGCCCGGTAATCCGCGCCCGCACTCACTCCGCTGGTCTCGAACGACAGCGCACTGCTGCCGTTGCGGCGATCACGGTCGCCACTGCCAAGCGCACCGCCGGTCCAGGTCGCAAAGGCCGTGGCTTCTGTCGTCTCCGCCGCCGATTCGCTCACCGTCGCCTGTTCGTCCGCGGGCCGCGCGTTGGCACAGCTGCGCCCGCTGCCGGGGTACACCGCATCATTGCAACTGCGGTCGACGACGAACGTCAGCTGGTTACTGAAGCGGGCCCCATTGGCGCCGCCGTCGTGCATGGCGCGGAGTCGCTGCTGGAAGTTACCGATCTGAGCCGTGGCGAAACGTCGCGTGGTATCCGCCTGCGCATTGAGCACACCGAGCACCTCCGCGTCGGCCGCTGGATCCGGTCGCGCCGCGACATTTATTGTCACCGTCGCGGCTTGGGAGGTCGCGAATTCGTTGCTCAGGTTGAAGGAGACCGTGGCCGTGCCGGTGAAATCCGGCGCGGGGGCGAAGGTCATGCGGAACATCGCGCTGGCGCCGCTGCCGCTTGCTGCGATGGTCGCAGTGCCCGAGGACGCGGGCGAAAGCGACACCACCTCGGCGCCGGTGAACGGACCGCCGGTCGCGCCCGTGGTCAGCTCGATCTGCACCGGCACGCCAGCCACCGTCTCGACCTCCGAGGAGGCCGGCACGGGCAACGGGTTGACGGTGATGGTCGACGTGATCAGTGCCGAGGAGCCAAAGGCGTTCTCCAGCGTGTAGCCCACCGAGACAGGACCAGATGCATCCGCCGGCGGTGTGTAATGAAGCTCGGTGCCTGCGATGGTGAGGGTGCCGATGGCAGGCGCGCTCACCACCGTGACGCCCGTGAAGGGACCGCCGCCGGCGCCGTCAGCCGCGTGCAGCGTCACTGCCTGCCCGGCCAGCGTGGTCAGCGCCTGTGCTATGCCCTGCGGGACCGCGCCAGCATCGATCGTGATCGTTACCGTGGCATCTCCCGACGTGCCTCCCGGCCCGGTGGCGCGGTATTTGAAGCTGTCGCTGCCGACATGGCCTGCTGCGGGCGTGTAAATGATCGCCAGTCCGGACACCACGGCGGTGCCGTGACTCGACTCCATCGCCATGGCGATGGAGTCGATGTCGCCTTCGTCGTTGGCGGTGACTGCAACGGTGACAGCCTCCCCCGCGCCGGTTTCGGCGCTGTCATCCGCCGCCACCGGCGCTGCCTGGGTCACGCGCAGCGTGTAGGTCGCGCTACCGCCAAACCCGAGACTGTCGATCGCGGTGACATTGAACCCAAAGTCGCCGGGCGCCGTGGGCGTGCCGGTCAATTCGCCAGCAGTCGACAGCACCAATCCCGCAGGCAGCGCTCCGGCGCTGACGGCGAAGGTGTAGGCACCTGTGCCCCCGCTGGCGGTGAAGGTCTGGCTGTACGCGGCACCGGCGGTCGCGTCGGCAAGCGCCGATGGCGCGACGGTGATCAGCGGTGCGCCGATCACAAGCGCGTAGCCACGCGTCGTCGTCGATGGTGTAGCGGCGCTGTCGCTGACCGTGACGTCGAGGTTGAACGTGCCCGCCGCGGTCGGTGTACCCGCCAGATCACCATCTGCCGCCAGCGTCAGCCCGGCCGGCAACGTACCCGCGGAAAGACTGAAGGTGTATGGCGCGACGCCGCCGCTGGCGGCGATGGTCTGGCTGTAGGCCGCACCAGTCGTGCCTTCCGGCAAGGTGGCCGGAGTGACGAGCAAGGTGGGCGCGGCAATCTCGAGCGTGTACGCGTTGGAAGTCGAGAACGGCGCACCCGCACCGGTGGAACTGTCGGTGACCGCAACGGAGATCGGGAAGCTGCCGGACTGCGTCGGCGTGCCCGAAAGCGTGCCGCTGCCGGTGTCGAACACGAGTCCCGCAGGCAAGGCTCCGCTCATGCTGAAGGTGTACGGCGCAACGCCGCCGCTTGCGGAAAAGATCTGGCTGTACGCGGTGGCATAGCCGGCGGTCAGGACGCCCGCAGCGGGAGAGAGGACCGGTGTCGCCGCGGTGACCTGCAGCGAGAAGTCCCCGGAGTGGGCGAAGGGTCCGCTGCCGGTGCTGCTGTCGGTTGCGGTGGCCGCCAGCACGAACGTGCCGGCCTCCGTTGGCGTGCCGGACACAGTCACGCTGGTGGTGGTTGATGCGCTGATCACCAAGCCGGCCGGGAGCCCAGTGACCGTGTAGCCGCTATAGGGCGCGGCGCCACCGGACCAGGTGAAGGTCTGGGTGTACGCCGTGCCGACCGGAGTGGACAGCGGATCGTTCGCACTGACGGTGATCGTCGGCGCGGACACGGTAATCGACACGGCCGCCGCAGCCGAGGTGCCTGCGGAGTTGGTTGCGGTGTAGGTGAAGCTGTCGGTTCCGGAAAACCCGGCGTCGGGCTGGTAGCTGATGGTCGTGCCGGAGGCGACGGCCGTGCCATTTGTCGCTGCGCTGGCCACGGCGACCGAGCTCGGGGCGCCGCCGCCGATGTCGAGGGCGATCACGTTGGCGCCGCTGCCGTAGGCCACTGTCGCCGAAACCGGATTGGCGACCGGTGCGAGTTCGGTGACCGCCACGGAATAGGCTTGGCTGCCGGCGAATGGCCCGGTACCGCCACTGCTGTCGGTGGCGGTGACGGTGAAGCTGGAGGAGCCCGGTGCCGTGGGCGTACCGGACAAGGTGCCGTTCGACGCCAGGTTCAGGCCGGCAGGCAATGCGCCCGCGGTGACGGTGAACACGTACGGAGCGGTTCCCCCGCTTGCCGTCACGGTTTCGTTGTAGGCATCGCCCACCATGGCATCAGGCAATGTCGTCGGCGCCACCGTCACAGTGGGCGCGGTCACAGTGAACGAATAGGCCCGGCTGCCGTTGAAGGGACCGGTGCCGGTGCTGCTGTCGGTGGCAGTCACCGTGAAGCTGAAGGCGCCCGACTCGGTCGCTGTGCCGCTGAGGAGGCCGCCGCTTCCCAGCGTCAAGCCCGCGGGCAACATACCCGTGGTAACGGCATACGTGTACGGCGCGGTGCCGCCGCTGGCGGTGATCGATTCGCTGTAGGCGGCGCCGACTGTAGCCGAGGGAAGCGTCGTAGGCGCGATCGTCACCGTCGGTGCGGACACGGTAAACGCGTAGGCTTGGCCACCTGTAAACGGACCGGTGCCAGTGCTGCTGTCGGTTGCGGTCACGGTGAAGTTGAAGCTGCCTCCGGCAGATGCGGTTCCCGTGAGCGAGCCGTCGCTGGCGAGTGTCAGCCCTGCAGGCAATGCGCCCGCGCTCACGGCGTACGTGTATGGCGCGGTGCCACCGCTGGCGTTAACCCCTTGGCTGTAGCTGGCGCCTACGGTGGCCGCAGGAAGCGTCGCCGGCGCCAGCGCGACAGTGGCCGCGGCCACGGTGAATGCGTAGGAGCGCGAGCCGCTGAATGCATCGGCGTCGGTGGCGGTTATCGTGAAGTTGAAGCTGCCTCCCGCCGTGGGAGTTCCGCTTATCACGCCCGTGGTGGACGCAAGCACGAGTCCCGCCGGCAAGGCGCCTGCCGTCACCGCGAAGGTATAAGGCGCGGTGCCGCCTCCGCCGGTCACGGTCTGGCTGTAGGCAGCACCAACCGTGGCGCCCGGCAGCGTGGCCGGGTCGACGGTGATCGTCGGTGGCGCGCTCACCGTCATCGATACGTCGACGACCTGGAACCAAGTCCCCGTACCGGTGCTCGAATCGGTGACCCGGATGCCAAACGTGTAGTTGCCGACTGTGGTCGGCGTCCCGCTCAGTGTCGTGCCGCTGAAGCTAAGCCCAGGCGGCAACGGCTTGCCCGGATCGGCTTCCCATTCGAGGGTGTAGGGCGCAACGCCGCCGGATGCGGTGAACGATTGCGAGTAGGCCCGACCAGTGAATCCGCTCGGCGGCGGGTTGGGCGACACCGAAAGCGTGCCCCCCGCGACGCTTACGGTGTAGCCGCGGCTGCCCGTATCACTCACGGCATCGACCACGCCGACGGTGAAGCTCGCGTCGCCGCGCTGGGTGGGGGTGCCGGAAATGAGGCCTGCCGACGTCATCGTCAGTCCGGGCGGGAGCGCGCCACCGGTGATGGAGTACGTGTATGGCGCCGTGCCGCCTGTGGCGCTGAGCTGCTGGCTGAAAGCGGTGCCTGCGAACATCTCGGGCAAAGTTGACGGTTCGATGGAAATGGCCGAGGTCGGTGCCGCGATGGTCACCGATACCGACATCCAGTTTCCGTCCTCATCGCGGACGCTGAAGAAATCGCTGGTGGCGACGTTCGAGCCGCCCACGTGGGTGTAGGTGATGCTGCTGGGAAAGTTGGCGATCGAAACCGAGCCGTGCGCGGGCGCGGTGCCGACGGTGCCTATGCCGAACCCGGTATGGCAGTGATCGACATTGAGCGTTTGCGAGGCCCCGTGGGCGACCGACATGCTCAGGGTCGGGCAAAGCGTGGACGGCGGGCTGGTCTGGGCCACTGCCAGCGACGGCAGCAGCAGTGCCAGCAGAACCAGCATCCCCAGCACGCGAAATCCGCGCCCCAAGGCGCCGCAGAGGTACGAACCGCTCACGGCTTGCGCCGCCCGATGCTGAAACATGATGTGTCCCCGGAAGTCGTGCGCCGACGGCGCCGGCGCTCTCGCCGCCGGCACGCCAGTGGTATCAGTTCGGAATCATCAGCCGGTGTTCAGCCGCCCCTTGTTCAGCATTAAAACACCAAAACGTGTGATCGGTGTCACACACCCGCTCGCCGGGAGCCTGCTTCTGCCTGCTGTCCGCAGAGCCCCCGCCGGTTGCTATTTATATACCTGAAGAGGAGAGTTGCGCTGCGGGCGAACCCGGCCGCGCCAAAAAGGGGTGGAGATGAGCGAGGTCTTTATCGGGCAGATCATGCCTACGGCATTCAACTTTGCGCCGCGCGACTTTGCGCTGTGCGACGGTCAGTTGCTGTCGATCAGCCAGCACCAGGCGTTGTATTCGCTACTGGGAACCCAGTACGGGGGCGATGGAAAGACCACCTTTGCACTTCCTGATCTGCGCGGCCGCACGCCCTTGGGCGCCGGCGTATCCGCCGACCCGGCGTGGAATCCCCCGCCGACGCAGATGGGGCAATCCGCAGGCGCGGAGTCCGTGGTGCTGGGAGCATCCAACCTGCCGCCGCACACACATGTGCTGCAGGCCGTGACCGCACAGGGCACCGCACGCAAGCCCGCAGGCAACCTGTACGGCACGAATTCCACTGCCCTCTACGCGGCAGCCAGCGGACCGCAGGTATCACTCGAGCCAAGCACGGTTGAGCCGGTGGGCGGAAACGGGGCGCACGAGAACATGCAGCCATTCCAGGTGACCAGCTACTGCATCGCGCTGGTCGGGATTTTCCCGTCGCGAAACTGAGCCACCGCCGGCCACCCGCGGCCACGATCGAGCATAGGAGCCCCAGTCATGAGCGAACCCTTCATCGGAGAGATCCGTCTACTCGGTTTTTCGCGCGTTCCCAGGGGGTGGCTGCCCTGCGACGGCGGCCTCCTGCCCATTGCGAGCTTTGAAGCCCTGTTCGCGCTGATCGGCACGGCCTACGGCGGCGACGGTGCCAGCACCTTTGCCGTGCCAGACCTGCGCGGCCGCCTGCCGCTGCACGCTGGAACGGGCCCCGGCCTGTCGCCGAGGACGATAGGCCAACTCGGTGGAAGCGAAGCGGTCACGCTCAACGCCACTCAAATACCTGCTCACTCCCACTCCATCACCGCGACGACCTTGGCCGCCAGCGCCGTCACGCCGGGTTCGACGCTGGGTCTGGGCGCACTGGCCGGCGACACGATGTACGTCTCCGACCTCACCGGCACCACGGCGGCGGCGATGTCTCCGCAGTCGACCACCGCCGAGGGCGGGAGCCAAGCTCACAACAACGTGATGCCGACGCTGGCGGTGCAGTACTGCATCGCTGCGGAGGGCATCTTCCCGACGCGGCCGTGAGCCGTTTGCGGCCTTCGTACAGTCAGCCGCGGCAACGCGCGGCCAACCGATCAGGAGACAAGTAATGACTGAACCATTCGTTGGTGAGATCCAGGCTGTCGGCTTCAACTTCGCACCCAAGGGCTGGGCTCAATGCAATGGCGCGTTGCTGTCGATCTCGCAGAACACAGCACTGTTTTCCCTTCTCGGGACCACATACGGCGGCAACGGCACGACCACGTTCGGCCTTCCCAACCTCATGGGCCGCGCCGCCTGCAACCGCGGCCAAGGGCCCGGCCTTGCCCCACGACGGCAAGGTGAGGCGTTCGGAGAATCGGCCGTGACACTGACTTCGGCGCAGATGCCCGCGCATCAGCACGGGCTGACGCTCTACGCCCAGCCCGACCCGAGCCGCCGGAGCGGCGCACCTGCGGCAGGCAGCGCGGTATCCAATCCGGGTAACGGCGCGCCATTCGTGGCATCCAGTCCGACGACGACGTTTGCGCCAAGCCTGATCGGCCCCGCCGGCGGTGGCCAGGCGCATCCGAACGAACAGCCCTACCTCGGCGTCAACTTCTGCATCGCCTTGCAGGGCATCTATCCGTCGTTCGACTGAGAACCGCGGCTTGACCGCAACGCGGCCCCCGGGCTTCCCGGAGCTCCGCGAGGGAGACGGCGACGCCGCAGCCCTCGCGCACGGGATCCCCGGCGGGATTTTGCTACGTGCCGCCATCGCTTCCGACCTGCCCTACCTTCGCCAGCTCTATGCCGACATGCGCGAGGCGGAGATGGCGCAGGTGCCTTGGCCGCCCGCTGCGAAGCGCGCTTTCCTGGACCAGCAGTTCGCGCTGCAGCACGCACACTATGTCCGGCATTTCCCGGGCGCGAGCTTCATGGTGCTGCAGTGCAGGGCTGCCCAGGTCGGGCGTTATTATCTCTTGCGGGATTCCGATTTTTTGATCATCGACATCAGCTTGGATCCCCAGATTCAGGGCCAAGGCGTCGGGCGAGCACTGATCAAGCGCACCCAGGCGCTGGCGGCCTCGCTCGGCCGCGGGGTGCGCTTGAGTGTCCGCTTGGACAACGTCGAGGCACGGCGACTCTACGAGCGGCTCGGCTTCCGTCGCGGCGCGGTCGACGAGCACGCCACGCACCTGTCAATGAGATGGGAACCTCTGGCTGGAACAGCGCCTGATGGGTTATGACTTCGCCCTCGCGCGCGACCGGCACCAGTAGAGCAGCAATTTCGCCCAGCGTTGGATGCACGAGCGGCCCGATAAGCTGCGCAGGGCAGCGGTGTTGCGGAATAGCAGCGAGAACGGCTCACGGCCGCGGGATGCCCCGGCTTGCGTGCGAGGCAAGGAAGTTGCGTTGCAGTTGATGGACTCGAAACGCGTCGGCCGCGAACGCGCTGGTCCCGAGCATTCCAAGCGCAGCGCCTACTCGATGGCCGTGCCAGGCAATGAAAGACTTCTGGGGTCCGAGACTTTTTGCCCAGTCGAGGTTCGCTTCCGGCCAAAAGCAGCCATTCGCTGTTGACCGATGATCATGCCGTGCCGTCACCACGCGTGGGTCTAGGACTGCTGTCAAATCTAGGAGAAGCGACGACTTGCCAATGATGCGTCGCGTGCCGGATATCGTTCCGCATGTCGCTTTTCCTGCTGCTCACAATGGCCAAATCGCGGATCAATACGGGGGTCACATCCTGGGCAGATCAATCGACCACAACCACAGGTTTGGTGCCTGCCGTAGACCAGGGGGCTGAAGCAACTCTCGCGGAGAGCTTGTCTTCTTCCATCGCAATGGGCCGGGAGCGTCTTGCGCCTGCCGCCGGGAAGCTGCGCGCGCATCCAGTCGCCCGAGCTCAGTCTGCTTGATTTGCGGGATGTATCCCGTATTATTAGGGACAGGTAAACGAGGAAAGGGCCATGAACGCTGTCGCCCCCCCTGTCTCCGTGCCTTCGCTGGCCGAGGAAGGCACCCGCCGGGATCTGGCCCGAGTAGTGTCCGCTCTGTTCGACAAGTGGGATCTGCCGGGTGAGGTTCAACTTAGCCTGCTGGGCATGAGCCCGGAGAGCCGCAAGCTCCTTCCGCTGTACCGCCGCGGTGAGCGGGCGTTGCCCAACAGCCGCGACACCCTCGATCGCGCCGGCTACCTGCTGGGGATCCACAAGGGTCTGCGGCTGCTGTTCCCCGAGAACGAGGCGCTTCGGTACCGCTGGGTCCAGGTGGGCAACCGGATGCTCGATGGGCGTACACCACTGCAGGTCATGGTCGAAGACGGACTGGTGGGCGTGGCCCGCATTTCCCGGTTCGTCGACTTCCAGCGGGGCCAATAGGTGGCACTGTTCGACACGCTCATCGACCTGGATGCGCGTGTCACCCGAAATATCGTGTCGCTGCGCGTATCCCGGGACCTCTTCGACGATCTGGTGGACGACGCGGCCGCCCGGGCGGCCGCTATCGCGGCTGACATGCGTGTTCGCCATGCGCCACCCGGGATCATCGAGCGTGGCCTGCTCTACAGCGAGGCGATCGGGTACCCGTTCACCAGCGATGTGACGGTAAACAGCCGCTTTGGCGACGGCACGGTGCGAGTCTGGTATGGCGCGATGGACGAGCCGACGGCGCGTGCAGAGACCTGCTGGCATGCACTGCAGCAGGTCCTCGCTCTGGAGGGCGAGACCGACGTGGTCGTCCGGTACCGCGCGGTGTACCAGGTCAGGGCCCAGGGATTGTTCCTGGAGCTGCGCGACAAGCATGTGGATCACCCGGAGATCCTGTCCAACGATTACGCGGCGACCCAGGCGATCGGGAAGCGCGCTGCCAGTCAGGGGCTGCCGGGCCTGCTGTACGCGTCGGCGCGCTGCCGCAACGGTAGCTGCCTCGCCGCTTTCAGGCCCGACCCGCTGTCGGAGGCGACCCTGTCGCATTACCTCACGTATCGGATCGATCCCGTCCAGCAGACCGTTGGGATCGAGCGGACTCCTGGTGTGTTGGACGAGATCGTCCACGCCGGAGATCTGAAGCGCAACTGATTTGCCAGAGTGGGAGCATCCTCCCTCGGGCTGGTGGCCGCGGCTTCCTCCCGCGAGCTTGGTGTGCGCCGCGCGCGGAGGCGGGCGACCGCACCGAGTTCGCCTCTTCTCCAGCGGAGGATGCTTTAGATCGGTCAAGCCGGGTCACATCTGCCTGCGCCATGATCGACTTCATCGTTGCCGCGGCCACGCGGCCTGTTGCCGTCAGACGACGGCCCCGGCCGCGACCATATAAGTGTCACCTACATGCTGGCGGCGGCGTGATGATCGCGCGCGCCGCCTATCGCTGCGATCAGAACGTTCGATTTGCGACCCGTCATGCCGCGGAGGACACTTGAACGACCCACCGAACGGAGCAAGTAGCCCATGAGCACCCCCGCAGACAAGCAGCCGGCGGCTGGCTCCACCACCGGCAGCGGCGCCCCCGCCTCCAGCGACCGCAACTCGCTGACCATCGGTGCGGACGGCCCGATCCTGCTGCACGACGTGCACTTCCTCGAGCAGATGGCGCACTTCAACCGCGAGAAGGTGCCCGAGCGCCAGCCGCACGCAAAGGGCGCCGGCGCGTTCGGCGTGTTCGAGACCACCGGGGACGTGTCGAGGTACACCCGCGCCGCAATGTTCCAGCCGGGCGCAAGCACCGAGATGCTGGCGCGCTTCTCCACCGTCGCCGGCGAGCAGGGCAGCCCCGACACCTGGCGCGACGTGCGTGGCTTCTCGCTGAAGTTCTACACCGACGAGGGCAATTACGACCTGGTCGGCAACAACACCCCGATCTTCTTCGTGCGCGACCCGATGAAGTTCCCGCACTTCATCCGCAGCCAGAAGCGCCTGCCCGACTCGGGCCTGCGCGACAACCACATGCAGTGGGACTTCTGGACCAGCAACCCGGAGTCGGCGCACCAGGTCACCTACCTCATGGGCGTGCGCGGGTTGCCGCGCACCTGGCGCCACATGAACGGCTACGGCTCGCACACCTACATGTGGATCAATGCCGATGGTGAGAAGTTCTGGGTCAAGTACCACTTCCACACCGAGCAGGGCATGCAGTTCTTCAGCAATGCCGAGGCCTCGGAGATGGCGGGCCACGATGCGGACTTCCACCGCCGCGACCTTTTCAACGCGATCGAGCGCGGCGAGCACCCGAGCTGGATCCTGTCGGTGCAGGTGATGCCGTACGCCGACGCGAAGGACTATCGCTTCAACCCCTTCGACCTGACCAAGGTCTGGCCGCACGCTGACTACCCGCTGATCCGGGTCGGCCGGATGACGCTCAACCGCAACCCGGAGAACTTCTTCGCCCAGATCGAGCAGGCGGCGTTCTCGCCGGGCAACACGGTGCCGGGCATCGGGCTGTCGCCTGACAAGATGCTGCTCGGCCGTGCATTCGCCTACGCCGACGCGCAGCGCAACCGGATCGGCACCAACTTCCACCAGTTGCCGGTCAACCAGCCCAAGGTGCCGGTCAATACCTATCTGTTCGACGGCCAGATGACCTACCACCACAGCGGCAATGCGCCGGTGCACGCACCCAACAGCGGCGGCCGCCCGTGGGCCGACCAGAGCGGACCGGTGGCAGATGGCTGGGAAGCCGATGGCGAGATGGTGCGCAGCGCCTACACCCTGCATGCCCAGGACGACGACTTCGGCCAGCCCGGCACGATGGTGCGCGAGGTGTTCGACGACGCCCAGCGCCAGGCGCTGGTCGACCAGGTCGCCGGCAGCCTGCTCGGCGGCGTCCGCAGCCCGGTGCTGGAACGCGCGTTCGAGTACTGGAAGAACATCGACCTCGATGTCGGCCAGCGGATCGAGAACGAGGTCCGCGCCGGCAGCGCGCCGGAGCCGGCCGAGGGCATGGGCGAGGGTTGAGCGTCGCCGGCGCGTCGGCCAGCCCAACGGCTCCGCAACGCGTCCCGTGGGGGCCCTTGGCGACAAAGCGCCAACTTTCGGAGATCAGCGAGTTCACCGCGGAGCTTCGGGGCTCAGGTGCCTCGCATCAACAGGGGCCGCTTCGCGCCCGGGTGGACATTGCGCCTGCTCAACGCTCGCGATGTTCAAGAATGGACATCGGCTTGGCGACGTTCGGCGGCTTGACCATGTGATGGTCGAATCCTGCGGCCTTCGACATCACCTGGTCGTGTGCTTGCCCGTAGCCGGTAAGTGCGATGAACATCGCATCCGGAGCCGCAGGTCCGCCTTTCAGGCGCTGGGCCAATGCGAAGCCCGTCATGTCCGGCAGGCCAATGTCCAGGACGTAGGTATCCCAATGGCCCGCCGCCGCAGCCTCGAGCGCGGACGCACCATCCGGAGCGGTCGCGACCTCATGTCCGAGCAGGCGGAGGAGTCCGGCCAGCGTATCGGCGGCGTCGGCGTTGTCGTCCACCACCAGCACACGGTGCAGCTGCGTAGCGCTGTCCTCCACTGGGCTCGTCGGCCGCACTCGGGCGGGCGATGACACCAGCGGTAGCCGGACCGTGAAGGTGCTGCCGCGATTGGCGCCCTCGCTGTGGGCGTCGACGGTACCGCCGTGCAGACCCACGAGGCTGCGCACGAGGGCCAGCCCGATGCCAAGGCCCCCCTGAGTGCGGTCTAGAGTGCGCTCTGCCTGGGTAAAGAGCTCGAACACGCCGGGCAGCATGTCCGGACTGATCCCAACGCCGTTGTCGGACACGCCGATGATCGCTTGGTTGCCTTCGGAGCTGATCTGCAGCGCGATGCTGCCGTTCTGGGGCGTGTACTTCGCCGCGTTGGTCAGAAGGTTGGTCACGACCTGGACCAGACGGTTGAAGTCACCCTCCACGAAGAACTCGCCTGCGGCGACCGCGGTGCGCAGCTCGTGGCGCCGTCCATGCAGCAACGGCTGAACCTGCTCCTCCGCCGCCGCCGCCACGCGTCGAAGATCGACTGGTGCACGCTCGATGGCGACCAGGCCGCGGGTAACACGCGACACGTCGAGAAGATCGTCAACCAAGCTCGTCAGGTGGCCAACCTGCCGCTCAATGACCTCGGCCGACTGGCCGATCCTGGCGGCATCGTTTTGAGATCGTTTCAGGATCTGGGCCGCGGTGCCGATCGGGGCCAGCGGGTTGCGCAGTTCGTGAGCCAGCATGGCCAGGAACTCGTCCTTGCGCCGGTCAGCCTCCTCCAATCGCTTCTGCGCAACGCGAAGCTCCGAAATGTCCATGTTCGCGGCGACCGCTCCGATCACGCGCCCGGTGTCGTCGCGGAGCGGGGAGCTGGATACCACGATCGTCCCGCGCGTCCCGTTGAACCGCTCGATATCGAGGACCACGTCCCGGGTCTCGATGCCCTGTTTGAGGGAAATCGCGTACGGCCACTCTTCCGCCGATATCCGCTCGCCCGTGTCCGGGCGGAAGCCCTTGTAGCGATCGTAGTCGACGACGGAATTCACATCAGCGTTGCCCGCCCAGATCCGCTTCCACTCATCGTTTTCCAGCGTGACTGCGCCGTCTTCATCCAGCATCATCAGGCCGGTCGGGATCGTGTCGATGATGGTTTGGAGGCGGGCCGCAAGGGCCTTGACCGAATGCTCGACGTTTTTCTGCGCAGTGATATCGACTGTCACCCCATCGAACCGCGTGGGCACTCCATCAGGATCGTAGGCGGTACCGCCGAGTGCGCGGATCCACTTGACCGCTCCGGTCTCGGGGTCGAGCGTCCGGTACTGCACGTCGTAGGGCGTGCGGTTTGCAATCGAGGATTCAATCGCTTCTTGAGCGCGGCCACGGTCCTGTGACTGGATGCGTTCGTAGAAGGCCCCGATCGTCACCCGGGCATCGGGTTCGAACCAGAAGTGTTGCTTGACGCGAGTGTCCCAACTGAGCTCATCGAAGGGGAGGTCGCAATACCAGAAGCCAATGCCCGACAGGCGTACCGCATAGTCCAGCCGCGCACGACTGTCGGCCAGGGCGCGGTCGGACGCATGGCGCTCAGTGACATCCCGCGTAACGGCCAGGTGCGCGTGACCTCCGGTCGGCAGCGCAAGCGGAACGGCCGTGGTCTCCATGGTCCGGCGCGTGCCCTGGAGTCCGATGATCCCGTAGGCCAGGTGCCCAGGCTCGCCGGCGCATACCCGCTGATTGAGCGCGTGGAACGCCTCCCGGTGTTCGGGCGCGATGACGTCATATACGCAGGTGCCGACCGCGGCCTCTGGACCTGCATACTCGATCATGCGCAAGCCCGCTGCGTTGATCTGCAGCAACGTCCCGTCTTGGGAGACAAGCATCACGCACTCGGGGTTGGCCTCGACCATGGCACGGTATCGCGCCTCGCTGTCCTGCAGCTCGCGGGCTATCCGGGCGCGTTCGAGCGACTCCCAGCAACGCGACACGACCTGCTCGACGAGGTCGATCTCGTTGGGCGTCCAGTGCCGTGGAGACGCCTGATGGACGGCCATCGCCGCGGTGAACACGCCGTTCTTGAGAAGGGGCACGCAGACCACGGCCACTATCCGCGTGGCTCCGTAGGCGGTGCGATCGGCCGGCTCGAGCCGGCCATCCTTGTTGCTGTCCGTCACGACATGAGTCGACCCGGCGCGCATGGCGGCATCGCACACGCTGCCGAACGCGGCCACGGGCCAGCGCCCGACGATGCTGTCCAGGCCGTTTCGGCTGTAATCGCCGGTAATGACGAATACGGATTCGTCGTCCACGTTGGCATAGGCACAACGGTCGGCGCCAAGGAATTCCGCGAGCAGGCGGGCCGAAACCCGCATGATCTCAGCCGGCTCGACCAATGGCTGCGTTGCCTCCCCCAGATCGGCGAGGAACTGTGTGCGCCGAGCCCTTGCGACGCGGTGTGCCTCGTCACAGCTTCGCTCAATGGCAATCGCCGCCGTTCTGGCACACGTCTCCACAAGCGTGCGCTCGACAGCGCTCGGCTCGCTCGGCTCGGTGAAGTACGTGCCGAAGGTTCCCAGAACCCGGCCATGGGTGTCTCGGATCGGCATCGACCAGGCGCCCGCCAGCCCGATCTGCTGCGGCAGGTGAGCAATTCCTTCCCATCCGGGGCAGGCCGCGAAGTCGGGGGTCACCACCACGTCGTTGCAGGCTGCCGCCGCCAGGCAGGTGCCTCGATCGTTTTCGATCAGCAGCCCGTCGATCGCACGGTTGTATTCATCTGGAAGACTGGGTGCTGCGCCGTGCACGAGCCGGGATCCGGACTCGTCGACCAGCAATATCGCCGCACGGACAAGCGAGTCAGCTTCCTGCTCAACAATCTGGCAAAGCTGCGCCAGAAGGTCGGGCAGCGGCTCGGCGCGCAGGATGCCCTCCATGACGAGAAGTTGCCGTTCGGGCAAAGACATGGCGCTCAAAGCGTCGGCCGACTCAGCACACACAGTTTGCATTGCTAGGCTCCCTCCGGCGCCCACCCGACTGGGGGCGAAGTCTACGTCTCGTAGCGTTAACTGTTTCATCACCCGGTCACCATAGTGCGCACCACCGGCCCAGGTAATTGAAGGCTTCAGTTGACCATTTCCGGAGGCATCACCTGCCAGGCCGCTCGTGAGCTGATGGCCGCTTGGACCGGGAGCGGACTTTCCGGTCCCGATGATCAGCTGCCTTCAGGGCCCGCCGACGCGGTCAACCCGGTTGCGGAGCCGTTTCGGCGCTGAACACGCATACAGCAGGTTCGAGCGTCTTCAGCTCTGCGGCGTGGCGCCTTGCAGGAGGAGGGGGGAAGACGCCATGACAGCTTGCGCCGGAAGATGGCGTCCAAGCTGCCGTGCGGTGTGCGTCGAGCTCGACGTAGTGTTCCTGCAGTGCCGGGGCGGCATTTTCACATCGAAGATCGTCGCCGCTCGACCCGCCATCGTTTGAGTCCGAACACGAGCAGCGTCATCAGCGCCACGATGGCGATCTCGACCACCAGACGCTGCCGGCCGCGGCGATCGTCCCGGCGATCGCCATGGTCGCCATCGAACTGGCGTCCATGGCGCTTTCCTTGTTGAGCACGCTCTCCAGCTCCTCCCAGCTGGCGTGACTATGGTCGTGCGCGATCGGGGCCCTGTCCGGGCGCGAAATAATGCTGTCGGGGCGGCTGGTGCTGATCGACGACGAGCTGCCGGAAGTCAGCTCGAGCTGGTCGAGCAGCTCCATCAGTGACGGCAGCCCACGGTCAGTGAGCGTGACGGCGACGAGATCGCCCGGGGGGCTTCAGCGAAATCCCTTTCTGCACGCGGATGGCGATCACCTCGTCGATCGCGCCGACCTGGTCCAGCAACTCGCCGCTGCGCTCTCCCGGCAGACTGATCTCGACGGTACGTGGCATGCGGCACCTCCTCCGGGCCTTGATTGGGCCTGCGCGTAGGTGAAGCTTCTGTGCTCCGGTAGCTGCGCCCGTTAGGTAAGAGCGGCGAGCAACGTGGCTCTCGTTTTGTTCCGGACCAGGTAGGGCGACTCCTTGCCGCTTAAGACGGGCATTTCTCTCCCTGGCGGCGTATCGCCGTTGAATACATCAGCCATCGCCACAGCGCTTCCATCGGCCCTTGGCGAAAGTAGTGCAGCCAGACAACGCTGAGCACCAGCTGCACCGTCCAGACAGCGAGGACGAGGGGCCAGAGTTCGGAGCGGCCTATGCTGCCGAACAGGCCAAACCCGTACCCATAGAAGATGAAGCCCGCCGCCACCGACTGGAACAGGTAATTGGTGAGCGCCATCCTGCCGACGCTGGCCAGGGGATTGAACGACAGCCGGTGAAGGTACTTCTGGTAGATGCCGTTGAGGACGAGCAAGTAGGCGATGCCGAGGATCTCCTTGGAGAAGTGGTGCCCGAGCGCAGGTATGTAGCTGGTGACCGGGCTGAAGTACTCGTAGGTCCAGGCCCAGTGCCGCGAGTAGTTTGCTGTCAGGCCCACCGCGAGCATGCCAGCGGTGATTGACCAATAGCCCTTCAGCTTGAGGACCTCGTGGAATATTCCGATCCGGTAAAGCAGGATGCCCGAGAGCATCAGCAACAACGTCCGGAACAGAATTCCGCGGTAATAAATCTGGCCTTTCCAGACATCCACTGATTCGAAATTCGCCGCAACGTTGCTCGCATAGCCGCCAAGCCTCGGGCCGCCCCCTGCTTCTGTCTCTGCTGCCCTGGGCGAGTGGCGCTCCTCCCAGCGCGCGACAACGTCCAGCTGCAACTTGTCCCGTTCGGCTGCCGGCGTGGCGACAGCGTGCTCGTACTCGGCCTGCTGATTCAGCAGTCGGTTTGTGGAGGCAACGCTCTGCCAGCCGAGCAGCACGACAAGCGCGACGACACAAGCGGCCAGTTGCGACACACGTAAGCTGCGTGCGGGAAGCAACAGCAACCCGCAGACTGCATAGTGATAAAGGATGTCACCGGGCCACAGCAGGTAGGCATGCAACACACCGAACACGAACAGCCAGAGCATGCGGTGCGCGTACAGGTCGACGCCCTGCCGCCCGTATTTGGCTGCCCCCTCGAGAAACAGGTAGAAGCCGACACCGAACAGCAACGCAAACAGGGCGAAGAATTTTCCCTGAAACAAGAAGTACGTCCAGAAGCGGAAGTCGCGGTCTAGATCGGTAGAGAAACCAAAACGGCTCGGGCTGAAGGCATCGGCAAAGGCAAAGCTCTCGATGTTGATGACAAAGATGCCCAATACGGCGATGCCACGAACGAAGTCGAGCACACCGAGACGCTCACCGCTGCTCGTCATGTGAGTTGCCTTATTCACAATTTTCCCCGTTTGCCGACGTGGCCCTGCACATCCTGCAGCAGTTTTTGGCGTCACATGCGCCCCGACGTGACCGATTTCTGCGCCCACAGGCATGACGTCGCCGGCTTTCAGCTGCGTGGACTGCAGGTGTGCATACGTGGTGCGGAAGCCACCGAGACGCCTGATCTTAGCGACAGTGCCGTACTTGTCGCTCTTCGCCGCCAGCGGGCGCGTGGATCGAGGCTCCGAGCGGCGCCTTGATGTCCACGCCACTGTGTTGTGCCGTCTTGCCAATGAACGCGTGGCGGCGAACAGACCGACGCTTGACTCCTGCAGGTCCGCTATCGGCCAGAAGCGGTCGTGGTCAGAACCAGCCGAACGATCAGGCCCGACCGATACTAGAGATCAACGCGTTTAGTACATGCAGCTCGCACGGTCGGTATGGACAGGGCGCTACCGTCTTGCCGGGTGCCGCTGTGCTCGCGCAGGCGACACCGGTGCCGACGCAGTTCAAAGGTTCGATGCGGCGTCCTGGAACGACGAGTGCATCGGCCCCGGCGCGTTGCTCGGCCAGCCAAGCGTGCGGACCGTGACACCCAGCAGCGACGACGCCGGGGCCATGCGTGCCTGGGCCGAGATGTGACACGGGTGCGTGCCGCAGGATCAGGGACGCGTGCACGATGCCATCCCAATCGGCCTGCTGTTATGGGGTGTCCCGGTACCGTGTGTTAGCGCGCGCGAAGATTCCGGAGCGCTACCAACACATGACCTGAGGAGCACAAACGGATGCAGCCGGACTTCCCGATCACCGATCTTCTGTTCCAGTTCACCCTGCTGATCGGCGCGGTGCTGTTCGTGCAAGTCGCTCTCGAACGGATCTTCATCCCGGGCCTGCTCGGCCTGCTGTTGCTCGGCATGTTGCTCGGCCCCGGGGGCGCCGGCGTGCTCGAACACGAACCGGTCGTCGACCTGTTCGGCACCGTCGGCCTGGTCTACATCATGTTCACGGCAGGCCTGGAGATCGACCTCGACATCGTGCGCGAACATCGCGCCGAAACCTTCGGTTTCGGCGCCGCGGCGTTCGGGTTCTCGTTGGCGCTCGGCACGGCCGCCGGCTTCGTGCTCGGTCTGGAGTGGACAGCGGCGCTGCTCGTCGGAACGCTGCTGTCGTCACACACCCTGGTCGCGTATCCGATGCTCAAGCGCTTCGGTCTACTGCAGAAGCACCCCGCGGTCGCCGCGGTCGGGGGGACAGTGCTGACCGACACGCTGGCGCTCGTGCTGTTGACCGTTCTGCTGCAGGCCTCGGGCGGCGACCATGGATCATTCGACCGCTGGTGGATCCCGTTTCTGCTGCTCGCTTTGCTGGCCGGCGCGTCGGCCATGCTGTTGCCGCGCCTGACCCGCGCGCTGTACGCCCGCGAGTGGATCACGCCCACCGAGCGCTCGCTGTTCGCGCTGTTCGTGCTCCTCGGCCTCGCTGCAGCCGCCGATCTGGCCGGTGGCGAAACGATACTTGGCGCGTTCATCGCCGGCCTGTGCCTCAACCGCGTGCTCGCGGCCCATGAGGACACACGGCGTCACGTCGAGTTCGTCGGCCGCATGCTGTTCGTGCCGTTCTTCTTTGTATCCACCGGCATGCAGCTCGAACTGCAGGTGCTGACCGGCGACCTGCGCGTATGGGGAATTGCAGGCCTGATGTGCCTGGCGGTCGTTCTCGGCAAGTCCGGGGCCGCATGGGCCATCGGCGCGCGCTACGACTACCGCCGCGGCGGACGGCTGCTGATGATCGGCCTGACGCTTCCACAGGCCGCAGCCACGCTTGCGATCAGCGTGGCCGGACAGGAGGCCGGGCTACTCGACGCCTCGATCGTCGATGCGGTGATCATCGTGATCCTGCTGACCTGCGCCGCCGGGCCTCTGCTCACGCTGTTCGCCGCACGCCGAATCGAAGAGCACCCCGAGGCCCGCAGCAGTGCGGTCAACGAGCCCCGGGTGTAGCGGGCACTGGCTTGTGAACCGTCGTCGCGTTGCAGCCGCATCCGCAACGTCGCGAAGTTGACGCGGGTGAGGCCTTCGAAACCCGGATTTCCAGGGACGCATCGATCCTGCGCGCGTCTGGCATGGCACGCGATGCGGATGAAGCGACCGTGCTGGTGCTCGGTCCACGCGGCGACCTGCGCGCCTGTGCCTCGGGTTCGCCCACCCCGGCGATTCGGACGACCGGTACGAGCGGCTCTTTGTCGCCTGCACGTCCACTATGGGTCGATAGCGGTCGCTCTACTCTCGCTGCTGCAGGTGAACCCCACATGGCGCCACCGCCGCCACTCTGGAACAACCGCCCGCTCCAGTCGCCGCCCTTGCGGTCGGCCTCAGACCTCCTCGACGCACGGAATGCGGCGGGGCGGCATCGATGGGCTCGCAGGTGCCCCGCCTTTTGGCCTTGGCGTCCACATCGGCTTCCCGCGTAGGCTTCGGGCTCACCCACAACGCCATCAGCCGCCATGCCGTCGACCATAGAGTCCACGCCGCGCGCCCTGCAGCGCACCGTTTCCCTTGGGGTGAAGGGCCTGGCGCTGAGCCACCAGGCCACCAGCGAGCTGGCCATCGCGCACCTGCGGCCCACAATCCCGGAGCACGGGATACACCGGCATCAGCACGACGACATGCACCTGGTGCTGGTGCTCGAAGGGGCCTATGTCAGTGATGCGACCGGCATGCCGGATGTGTGCGCGGAGCCTTCGCTCATCTTCAATCCGCCGGGGACCGAGCATCGGGACCGATTCCGTTCGCGCGACGGGCTGTTCCTGACGCTGACGATGCCCACGGAAGTGTTCCAACAGCGCTATGGCGATGTGCGGCTGGGCGACGGGCCGCGCCGGTTGCCGCGGCAGGCGCTGTCCTGCGCGATGCGACTGCTGCCGGAGGTCCGGCAGTGGGGCAGCGAGTCGCCGCTGGCCGTGGAGTCGGTTTTCAGCGAAGTGCTGGCCGACGCGCGGCCGCCGGGCGCCGATCGCAGCGGGCCCACTGATCGACTGCAGCGGGTGCTGGAGCGGCTGGAAGCGATCGGTTTGCCGCTGCCTTCGATCCAGGAACTGGCCGACCTGTCCGACTACCACCCGGTCTACCTCGCCCGGGCGTTCCGCAGGCACTACGGCATCGGCCCGGCCGATTACATCCGCAAGCGCCGCGTCCACCAGGCGGTGTCGCTGATCGCCCGCGGCC
This sequence comes from Novilysobacter longmucuonensis, assembly GCF_046600735.1. NCBI lineage: Bacteria > Pseudomonadati > Pseudomonadota > Gammaproteobacteria > Lysobacterales > Lysobacteraceae > Novilysobacter > Novilysobacter longmucuonensis. The sequence goes on along the minus strand of NZ_JBJMAW010000010.1, from coordinate 1,681 downwards.
GCAGCCTAGCGCATGCGGCCGCGACGCTGGGTTTCGTGGACGAAAGCCACCTGCACCGCAGCTTCATCGCCGAGTACGCAATGACGCCCGGTGCGTTTCGCCGGCTGGCGCTCGGGCCGCGCGAGGTTGCGCGGATACAAGATGCGCGGCTCGCAAGCCGGTAGCCTTGGGCGGTCAAAGGAGAACCCGATGAAGCAAACCCTTTCCACCCTGTGCCTGTGCCTGGCGATATCCATTGGCCCGGCCGATGCGGCCGATGCCGCCGCGTTCGATCCGGCCCGCGAAGCGGTCGAGCAAGGCGAGTTCAAGGCCATCACCAGCATCCTGGTCGCCCAGGACGGCGAGGTGGTCTATGAGCACTACTTCGATAGCGACGGCTCGCAGGCGCGGCGCGATACGCGTTCGGCGACCAAGACGGTGGCCGGGATGCTGGCAGGAGCCGCGATGGCCGACGGCCATCTCCCCGGTGCGTCGGCGCGGATCTTCGAGCATCTCCCGCCAGTTCGACTGGAGCGGATGCAGAACCCCGATCCGCGCAAGCAGGCCATTGCGGTCGAGGACCTGTTGACGATGTCATCGCTGGTGGAATGCAACGACGAGAACGAGTACTCGCGTGGCAACGAGGAGCGCATGTACCTGATCGAGGACTGGGTGCAGTTCTACGCCGACCTGCCGGTGCAGGGATTCCCCAAGTGGATGCCCAAGCCGGCCGATTCGCCGCACGGGCGCAGCTTCCGCTACTGCACGGCCGGGGTGACGACGCTGGGCGAGGTCCTGCAAACCGCGGTGGGCGAGCCGCTGGAGCGCTACGCGCAGCGGCGCCTGTTCGATCCGCTGGGGATCGAGGCGCCGAAGTGGCAGTTCTCGCCGCTCGGGCTGGCGCAGGCGGGCGGCGGACTGGGACTGCGCACGCGCGACCTGTGGAAGCTGGGCCAGTTGTACCTGGACGGCGGCCGCGCCGACGGCAGGCAGCTGATCCCCGCGGACTGGGTGCGCCAGTCGCTGTCGCCAAAGGCTACGCCCGGCGAAGAGGCGGACTACGGCTACCTGTGGTGGCTGATGCATATCCCCGTCGGCGACACGGTGGTCACCGCGCCGACGATGGCCGGCAATGGCGGCAACGCGGTGTTCCTGTTCCCGGAGAAGCAAGCGGTGGTGGTGATCACGACGACCAACTACCAGGAGCGCCAGCCGCACCTGTTGACGTTCAAGCTGCTGACGGAGCATCTGCTTCCGCAGCTCTGAGGCGATTGGCCGCGCCGCTGGGATGGTGCCGCCGTAGGCGGACGGGTGCCTGAGGCGGTGCGTGCCCGATCGATTGGTGGGCGCGGCTTGGTGCCGATACTTGCGCCGGCTCGCTACTGTCGCGCGCCCTCACCCCTGCCCCTCTCCCGGTGGCGGGAGAGGGGGCAGCTGGGAATTGAAGTGAATCGGGGCCGCAGCGATGCGGCTTTCGCGGGGTGCTAGGGATTCCAGCCAAGCGAACTAATAGCGGCACCGGCTAGGGGCTGTACTGTGCTGCCCCAATAGGGACCTGCAAAGTAAAGGGTTGCCCACCGAACGCATGAGTGTCTGCTTCCGGGGGCGGTTTCATACGATCGATGCAACACATGGCTAGCTGCCAGGGCAGCAGGAGTGTTGCGTATGAAGCGAAGGACGCGGATTCGGTACACGGACAGCC